>DAOTAI010000306.1:0-6284 GCA_035593865.1 Acidobacteriota bacterium | reverse complement strand
CGATCCCGAATACTATCGCGCGTTCCCGTTTCCGGCCGCGAGCGGGAAGTTCAGGCGAGAGTGGAGAATTCGTGCTAAAACCTACGAGGCTTTCGTTCGTGAGGTGCTAACCGGTAAGGAGGACGCGGGACGGCGGCTGGAGGTTCTGGATCTGGGCGCTGGCAACTGCTGGTTCTCCAACCGAATCAGGATGCGTGGCCACCATCCCACAGCCGTTGATCTACTCGTCGACGCAGAGGATGGTCTGGGAGCCCACCGCCACTATCAAACTACTTTCCGGGTCGTCCAGGCAGAATTTGACAGGCTTCCTTTTGCGGGCGGTCAGTTCGATCTCGTGGTATTTAACGCTTCCCTGCATTACTCAACCGACTACGAACTTACGCTGAATACCGCTATGCGACAGCTGAAACCGGACGGCCTGCTTGTCGTGATGGATTCTCCCATCTACCGTGATCCAGCCAGCGGTAACCAGATGGTCAGAGAGCGGGCGGAGCTCTTCCAGAGCAAATATGGTCTGAAGTCGGACTCGCTGCCTTCCAAGAACTTCCTGACCTTGGATCAGCTGGAATATCTCGCCTCAGTCCTTGGCATCCATTGGAGATTCATCAAGCCCCGGTATGGTCTCGCCTGGGCCTTACGTCCCTGGACGGCAAAGCTGCAGGGACGTCGCGAGCCAGCGACGTTTCTTCTTCTCGTTACATCACGGTAGGGTGGGTTTCGAATCCGCCCGCCGTTTTCCCGGGCGGATTGAAACCCACCAATTCTCCACCCTGCGTCCCTTTACCGGCCCCTCTCCATACGCACCAACACGCTGCGTGCGGCGGAGGTGGAGGGTTCCGAATCCTCCCGAAAAACCCCGGGGCGCATGCGAAACCCAGCACCACTTGGCAGTGTAGAATTCAAGTAAGAGCTTCAAGTAAGAGCCTATGCAAAGGACTCTCCGACTAGGCGTCCAGGCGGTCTGGCGGGCGTTCTTGCGCGCTCGCTTTCACCTGTCCGGGCGGCGGCGCTATAAACGTCTGGTGCTGGAAAGGGTGTCAGGAAAGCCGTTTCTCATCCTGCCCTCGGTTTTCAACCCAAACCTCTTTTGGAGCGGTGAGTTCTTCGCTAACAACCTGCGAGCAGAGATGTTCCCCGGCCATTGCCGGGTTCTCGATCTCGGGACGGGAAGCGGGGTCGGAGCGGTGACGGCTGCGGCTTGGACGGCACACGTCGTGGCAGTGGACTGCAATCCCGCCGCCATCCGGTGTGCGCGTATCAATTCCATTCTCAATCAGGTTGAGGACCGAATCGACTTTCGCCTGGGAGATCTTTTCGCGCCGGTAGACGGAGAGAGGTTCGACCGCATCCTGTTCAACCCTCCCTATTTCCAGAAGAATCCGGTCGACCCTCTGGATGCCGCAATGAACAGCCCCGATATTGCGGAGCGTTTCGCTCGCGGGCTCGACGCGCATCTTGCGCCCGACGGCTATGCTCTTGTCGTTCTCTCTTCCGCGGGGGAGGAAACGAGTTTTCTCGGGAATCTCGAGGCAGAAGGGTTCCGGTGCATGGTCATCTCCGAACGCGACTTCTTTAGCGAAGTGCTGCACTTGTACAAGGTCGCTCGGGCAGAGGATTAGACAGGAGATCACGGGTCATGGTGATCCTTTACAACCCGGTGAGCTCGGCAGGAAAAAAGCCTGTGCTTCCCTTCTCCCTTCTCGCTCCTGCCGCCCTGCTGGAGCAGGACGGGATTCCTTACAGAATCATCGATGGCAACCTCCTGGCGGATTCCCCCCTCGACACCTTGGATCGAGCACTGGCGGAGACCGGGGCGAGTATACTGGGAGTAACAGTCATGCCCGGACCTCAGCTCATGGAGGCCGTGCCTTTGTGTCGCGAAATCAGACGCCGGCACCCTCTTTTGACTATTGTCTGGGGAGGATACTTCCCTTCCCAGCATTATCAAGTTTGCCTGGAGAGCGGATTAGTGGATTTCGTCATCCGGGGACACGGGGAACATACCTTTCTCGATTTAGTAAGGCGGATTCGTGCCGGAGAAGACGGCGCCGGTACGCCAGGTGTCGCTTACCGTGACAAGCAGACAGGGACGATCTTAGCCGGCTGCGTCCCGTCTCTCCCGGATCCGGACGTTCCCGGCGGATTCCCTTACCATCGTCTGGACATGCGCCGTTATGTCCGGACCACGTTCATGGGTCGCACTCTCTCCCATCATTCCAGCTACGGCTGCCCTTTCTTCTGCAACTTCTGCGCAGTGGTCAACGTAAGCGACGGGCGCTGGAGGGCACAAACGGCGCAGCGAACGGCCGAAATAACGCATTCCCTTGTCAAGAACTGGGACCTCGACGCAATCGAGTTCTTCGACAACAATTTCTTTGTCAATGAACAGAGGGTGGCCGAGTTTTCCGAGAGAATATCGGACCTCAACATCCGGTGGTGGGGCGAAGGGAGGATCGACACACTTCTCTCCTTTTCGGATCACACCTGGAACGTTATGGCCCAGAGCGGCCTTGCCATGGTTTTCCTAGGTGCGGAAAGTGGATCCGACCAGACGCTGCGTCAGATGAACAAGGGCGGCAAGGCCTCCCGAGACAAGACTCTCACTATCGCCGAAAAGATGCGTTCCTACGGCATCATTCCGGAATTCTCCTTCGTTGTCGGCAATCCACCTGATCCCGAAAAAGACATAGCCGAGACGCTGGATTTCATACGCGAGGTCAAGAAAGCCAATCCCCGGAGCGAGATCATCCTGTATCTGTACACTCCTGTCCCATTGGCCGGCAGCCTTTACGAGGAAGCCAGAAAATCCGGCTTCAGCTTTCCCCGCACACTGGAGGAATGGATTTCTCCCGACTGGCGCGAGTTTTCATTCCGGAGGAGTGGCACTCTTCCCTGGATTAACGCCGAACAACTGACTCGCCTGCGCAACTTCGAACGAGTACTTAACGCCTGCTACCCGACCAGTACCGATGTTCGACTCAAGGGCCTGCGACGCACTCTGTTAAGGGCGGCCGGCGCGTGGCGCTATCGCCTGCGTTTTTATCACTTTCCTCTTGAGCTCAGGTTCCTGCAGCGCTGGTTTGCTTATCAGCGCCCGGAAACGAGCGGCTTCTAAAGCGGTTTATGAAAAAGAGCAAGAAAGTCGTCCTGTTTTTTCCTTCCTACTCGAGCCAGGAGGCTTCCCCGCCTCTGGCCTGTATAGCGGTCGCGGCGCCGCTGGTCGCAGCAGGCTACCAAGTCCGAATTGTGGATCAAACGATTGATTCTGACTATTTGGCAACCGTTATGACAGAGGTGCAGGACGCCATTTGTCTCGGTATCTCGCTGATTACAGGTCCAATGATCAGGGGGGCGATTGAAGTTGGAACGGCAGTCAAGGCAAAGTTTCCGGAGATGCCGGTCGTTCTGGGCGGTTGGCATCCGTCGATCCTGCCCGAACAGACTCTCGCCGCGCCCTTCGTCGACGTCGTAGCCCTGAAGCAAGGCGAAATCACGTTTCTTGAGTTGGTGCGCTCCCTGGAAGAAGGATCAGGGCTCGACAATGTTCATGGGATTCTCTGGAAGAAGGGCGGCGAGATCCGAACAAATCCTCCCAGGAACTATCCGAGAGTGGCCGAGTTGCCGAGCCGAATACCGGGATATGACCTCATCGATTACGATGAATATCAAAGGTTCACCGGGCTTCGATGGGCAATGTACAGCTCCAGCCATGGGTGCCCGTATAACTGCAGCTATTGCTCCAACGCCTCCGTTTACGGTCGGAACCTGGATGTCCTGCCTGTGGAGCAGGTGGTCGAGGAAGTGGGGTATCTGGTCCGCAGGCACGGGATCCAGTTACTCGGGATTATCGATGATATTTACTTCGCCTTCAGGGACCGCTGCCTGCGGATGGCCGAAGGCTTCTTGCAGGCAGGTCTCCGGTTCGAATGGTATATCCAGGATCGGGTGGACTGCTGGGCCAGGCTTACAACCGACGAGGCGAGTCTGTATCGCCGCGCCGGCTTGGTCCGAGTCCATTTCGGCGCCGAATCGGGATCCGAGAAGGTGCTTCGTTCTATCGAAAAGCGGACGACCGTCGAGAAGACTCTGGTGGCGTTGGAGCGCTGCACCGAGGCGGGAATACGCGCGAGCTTCGGTTTTATCTTCGGCCTGCCGGCTGAAGAAGAGGAAGACTTGCAAGAGACTCTCGAACTGATCGATACGATCTACCGGCGATCAGACATAGCAGACTGTTACACGAACATCTTCACTCCCTATCCTGGCTCGCCGCTATGGCCGATTGCTCTTGACCGAGGCTTCCAACCCCCTGCCTCGCTCGAGGAGTGGATCGACTTCTATCCCCGAATAACGAGGCTCCCCTGGTTGAGCGAGGCCCAACACCGTCGACTGCAGACCATTCGACAGTACCTGCGCTTCGGGTACCACCAGGTCAATGCCGGAGAGAAGCGCCACTCGCTCAGGCATCGGCTGATCTTGAATCTTTTTAAACACTCGTCACGAGCGCGGGTTCGTCATAAGTGGTTTGGGTTGCCGGCCGAAGTGGCGGCTTACGCCATGTTACAGCGATTAAAGGCCGGTTTTTCTGCTAACGAGAGATTCTAGGTTGGCCATCTTATTAACGCACGGTTATTTCCTCGAGGAAGACGCGCACGAGCGCGCCATCATGCGGCCCTACCCTCCGCTTGGACTCCTTTACCTGAGCGCCTATCTGAAATCGAAGGGGTTTCATGCGCATGTCCTCGACAACACCTTCCGGCGTCGGGAGCAGTTTGCGAGTGAGATCAAGCGCCGGATGCCCAGTGTGGTTGGCATCTATTCAAACCTCATGACCAGGGTTTCCGTGTTGCAGCTGATCCGCTGCTGTCGGAGCCTCGGACTGCCAGTTGTCGTCGGCGGACCGGATCCTGCGAACTATCCGGCTGATTATCTGGAACACGGCGCCGACGTAGTTGTCATCGGTGAAGGCGAGAAGCCGTTGGAGGAATTGCTTCCGCTGTTCGAACAAGAAAAAGCCGGTGACTTCGAGAGGGTGAACGGAATTCTGTTCAAACGCGGCGACGATATCGTGCGGACGCCTCCCCGCCAGGATCTGCTGGCGCTTGGTGAGCTTCCCTTCCCTGATCGGTCGTCAATCCGGGTGGAAGATTATCTGCAGGTCTGGCGAAAACACCACGGGATGGGAGCGGTGTCCCTGGTGACCTCCCGGGGTTGTCCTTACACTTGCACGTGGTGCAGTCACAGCGTATTTGGCTACACCTACCGCCTGCGCAAGCCGGCTGGGGTTGCTGACGAGGTTGAGCAGATCGTCGCCGCCTACCACCCTGACATGCTTTGGTACGCCGACGACGTCTTCACGCTCAACCACCGGTGGTTAAACGAGTATTCGCGCGAGTTAAGGCGGAGGAACCTTCGCATCCCGTTTGAAACCATTTCCAGGGAAGACCGCCTCGATGAGGAAGTTGTCCGGACACTGGCCGAGATGGGGTGTTTCAAACTCTGGATCGGGGCGGAAAGCGGATCTCAAGCCGTGTTGGACGCCATGAGCCGGCGCACGGATGCGGCTCGCGTGCCGGAGGTGGTTCGGCTTCTTCGGAGGTACGGTATCCAAACTGGTCTGTTTATCATGTTCGGGTACGAGGGAGAAGAACTCGAGGATATCGAGGCGACGCTTGAAATGCTGAAAGCGTGCAATCCTGATAGTTTCCTGACCACGGTGGCCTATCCGATCAAGGGCACTCCCTACTACGACCTCGTTGCTGACCGGATCATCTCCGGCAAACCCTGGGCTGAAGGCAGCGACCGTGATTTCACGGTGCGTGGACGCCATTCGAAACGATTCTACGGCTTCGTAAATCACTGGATCGTCGGAGAAATGGCCCGGCATCGCTATCGAGGCGACCGCAATTATGTGAAACGAGCCAAAGGGGTGGTCAGAGCCAAACTGGGACGCCTCGGCATGGCACTGACCCGCGGAGAGAGAATGTAGGGTTGATCTCGAACCTGCCCGGTGTCTTTCCAGGCAGATTGAAAACCCACTATTCTTCACCCCACGAACGCTCAAAAAAGCCGAAACCGGTAGTGTCCGTAGTCCGTAGGGTGGGTTTCGAATCCGCCCGGCGTCTTCCCGGGCGGATTGAAACTGCTCCTCACCCGAGCGTTCCGGCCGCCGGTTGCCACTATGGTGGGTTTCAATCCGCCCGGAAAAGCGCCGGGCGGATTCGAAACCCACCCTTCTTCTATGAGGACTGCTGTTGTCAAGGTGTTTTTCTTTTGTTCGAAATCGT
>DAOTAI010000305.1:0-6284 GCA_035593865.1 Acidobacteriota bacterium | reverse complement strand
AGAAAAGTCCTTTGAAACACCATGACCTTTTTGCTGAACAAAAGAAATATAACCCGATTTTCGCCCCGGCTCTCTATTCCGCTTTTGCCGGGCCGGCTGCCTCCAGTTGAGCCAGGGACTCGCCTTGGTCATCCAGGAGATGGAGCTCTTGTCCCGAGATCTTCCATCGGCGTGTTTTCTCGAGCGCGTTCAGGAATTGTGTCTCCGTGTCCATCCCTTCCGGGCACGCTTTCCTGGTACCGGCCAAGCGACTTAGGGTGATCTGATTCCCCTTGACTTCATAGCCGCCGATGAAATTGTTGCAGCCGGAAAAGCCGGACACGCGATTCTGGTCGGACGTGAAGAGAAGATCCAAATTGCGGCGTCCCTCTGCGGAAGTCACCGGTTTGCCTTCCAAATGTGTCACCTTCCAAAAGGTCCCTTCAAGCGCTACCTGCCCGGACTGTGTACCGCAGGACTCTCCCTGCCGTATATCGACATGGCGCTCGACGATAACCGTCGGTGTTTCGCCCTGACCTTCCATTGTCGGTCGATTGGCGATCCGGCCCTCGAAAGCGACCATCAGTTCTTCGCCGGGTTGCCGCTGGGCAGCGAGGTACGCTTTTTCAAGATCCCTGAACGCTGCCTCCATGGCAACGGGCCAACGCCGGCCCGTCTGGCATTCTACAAACGTTGCGGCATCGGCCATGTACTGAAACATTCCGGTCATCTCGAGGTGTGGCTCGAAGGGTTGGAAGTCGGGGGTGCGTCGAAGATCATGATTGAACTGTGATGTGATCTCCTTACCTTCATGATCCAACATGCGCAAAACATCGCTCGACCTGATTGCAAACCGGTGGAGCGAGTTCGCGGTGCCTGTGAGGATCAGCTTCTTCCCGTCGCTCGACAGTTCCCATTGCCCAATATCGTCGAAAGATAGGCCGTCGCCTTCTCCAACGTAGGTCCTGCGCAGGTAAAACGTTTGGTCCGGAAAGAGGTTCAAGGAATAGCGGATCGCCGGGCAATCAGCGCAAGGCAGATCACCGGTGAAACTCGCGGGGAGCGGGGACAGGCTATCTGCGCTACTGCCGGTGACACTCCCGGTTGGCGGGGAGGTCTCCTGTGGACATGCGGAAAGCGTGAGCGTCACTGGCATTGCGATCAACGCGATTTGCAAACTTGCTCGCGAGAACATTCGAAGATTCATAAGCATCTCCTGAAAACTCGGCTTAAGCCATGTGTGTACCGGCGGCTGCGGCCTTGCGGAAAATGCGCGTCATCGGACGAGTCGTTTCCGATTCCAACAGCTCTTGTGGGTCCAGGTGACCGAACAGCTGGAGGAAACGAGCAACTAAGCCGGTCCATCCAGTCTGGTGGCTGGCGCCAATTCCGGCCCCGTTGTCTCCGTGGAAGTATTCGTAGAACAGGATCTTGTCGCGCCAGTTGGGATCCGTCTGAAACTTGGGAGCGGCGCCGAAAACCGGCCGATGGCCATTCTTGTCCAGTAAGAAAATATTCGCGAGCCGGTTGGCGATTTGCCGGGCGACCTCGAACAGCGTCATCTGCCGCCCTGATCCGGTCGGACATTCCACTCGGAAGTCGTTTCCGTAGTAGAGATAAAACTGGAGAAGCGCCCTTATGAGGAGGGCGTTCATCGGGAACCAGATCGGACCGCGCCAGTTTGAGTTCCCGCCGAACATCCCGGTATCCGATTCCGCCGGCAGGTACGAGACTTTAAACTCTTCTCCGTTAACGTGAAAAACGTAGGGATGATCGAGGTGACGGCGTGACAGCGAGCGGATCCCGTATTGACTGAGGAATTCCTTCTCATCCAGCATACAGCTCAGAATCCGGCGGAGCTTGCTTTCGTTTACGATCGCAAAAAGCCGACGGCCAGCCACTCCGGGGACACCCGGTGGGGCTATGTTGGCCATCACTTCCGGATGGCGGCGGAGAAAGAAGCGAGCGCGTTCAACGATTCGCGGGAATTTCTTGACAGCCTGCTCCGAAATCACGGTCGTAGCGCATAGCGGCAACAGTCCTACCAGGGAACGGACCTTCAGCCGGCAGGCGTCTCCGTTTGGAAATCTCAGCAGGTCATAGAAGAAGCCGTCCTCCTCGTCCCATAGTTCGTCGTGGTGTTCGCCAATGCGGTCCATGGCGGAAGCAATCCAGAAGAAATGTTCGAGGAACTTGACGGCCACGTCCTCGTACGTAGAATCTCGTTCAGAAAGCTCGACGGCGATCTCAAACATGTTCTGAGCGAACAGAGCCATCCAGGAGGTCCCATCCGCCTGCTCGAGGCAGCCGCCGGTAGGGAGAGGCCTGCTGCGATCGAAGACGCCTATATTGTCGAGACCCAGGAAGCCGCCCTCAAAGATGTTTCGACCGGTCCGGTCTTTGCGGTTCACCCACCAGGTGAAATTCAGCAGCAGTTTGTGGAACGTGCGTTTCAAAAAGTCAATGTCGACATCATTACCTCGGTCTTGGTCGATGCTATACAGGAACAGCGTCGCCCAAGCATGGACCGGCGGGTTTACATCGCTGAAATTCCATTCGTAAGCCGGAATCTGGCCATTCGGGTGGAGGTACAGCTCTCTCAGCATGAGGTCCAGCTGAGACTTGGCAAAATCAAGATCAACCATAGCGAGGGCGGTCGTGTGAAACGCCAGGTCCCAGGCGGCATACCAGGGATACTCCCACTTGTCGGGCATCGAAATAATGTCGTCATTGATCATGTGGAACCAATCGGCGTTTCGGGTATCTCGAGGCACACTGATCATAGGGTCGATGCCATGCTGTTCAAGCCACCGGTCGAGGTGCAGGCAGTAGTACTGCTTGCTCCATAACATGCCTGCCAGCGCCTGTCTCATAACCATGGCCTGGTCCGCCGACAGCGAGTCCGGTGTGATGGATTCGTAGAAGGCGTCCGCTTCACGCTTCCGGGAGGAAAAGACCTGCTCGAAAGAAGCCATCGGGTCTTCTGTTCGAAACCTCTCCGGCGCTCCACGAGTGAGCCTCAAGCGTATGACGTAGTCCTGTCCTGCCGGGATTTCTGTAACGAACCAGGCCGAACACTTAGTCCCAATGCCGTCCGGATTTACACGATCCTGCCGGTTGTTGACAACGCGGTCGTTGATGCCGTCTTTAACATACGAAGCGGAGTTCGGGCGGCCGAACAGCCGTTCGTGATTGGTTTCGTTTTCGGTGAAAAGAAGCTCAGGCTGGCCGTCGCAGTATAGGAACATCTTGCCAAGCTCGGGATGACTTATGGAGACGATCTGGGAATTGCCCGACCTTTCAACGGCGCGCAGCTGCGGCCGGAGTGCCTGGTCGATTTGGAACCAGGTGTTGCGGAACCAGACGGTAGGCAAAATATGCAGCCCGGCAGGCCGATGCCCGCGGTTCGTGGCGGTAATGCGAATAAAGATGTCCTCCGGTTCGGCTTTGGCGTACTCGACCAGGACATCAAAATAACGGTCTTTGTTAAAGATCCCGGTATCGATCAGTTCATATTCCGGCTCGTGGCACGAGCGCTTCCGATTGGTGTGGACCAGATCATCGTACGGATAGGCGTCTTGGGGATACTTGTAAAGGCACTTCATGTACGAGTGGGTTGGCGTGCTGTCGAGGTAACAATAGTATTCTTTGACGTCCTCTCCGTGGTTTCCTTCGCTATTCGTCAGGCCAAACAGTCGCTCCTTTAATATTGGATCCTGGCCGTTCCAGAACGCGAGGGCGAAACACAACCGCTGCTTGTCGTCGGAGATGCCGGCGAGGCCGTCTTCACCCCATTGGTAAGCGCGGGACCGAGCCTGGTCGTGCGAAAAGAAATCCCAGGCATTGCCGTCAGGGCTGTAATCCTCACGCACGGTACCCCACTGACGCTCAGTCAGGTAGGGGCCCCACATTTTCCACGGCTTCGCGTTGGCGCGCGACTCCGCGAGTCTATTTGCCTCTGCAGTTTCCATGGTTTTCTCCTTTCGACAGTTGGGAAGCCGTGGAGGACAGGCGCATGGGCCTATGGAGGAGATCGCGGATGTTCGCGGAGAGGGTGAACGGCTTCGTTCTTACCGCGAAAGTAGCACACTGCGGGACGGGCTTCAAGAAATCGCGGAGCAGCGGATCTTACGCGTAAATGCCTTCTGACAAACGCCGACCCTGCTTCTTTGACCCCACTGGACCTCTCCGCTATACTCGCCATATCAACACCCGCCCACCAGCTCGACCCCAGGAAAGTTGAATCTGCGGGCATGTTCGTCGGTTGAAGTCTTGCCAGCCAGGGGTGCTTGGATGATCCACCGAGTGCATAAGGTCAAGGAGGCCTACGTATCGACTGGGCACTTGCCTGCTCCAGAGAAGATCACAAGACTGGTGGAGGAAGCCTACGCGCGCTTCAAGTCGAACACTGAAGGCGCCAACTCGAGTGTCTACCCGGCTTTGGAGCGCGTGCCGAGCGAATTGTTTGGAATATGTGTGGCATCGGTCAACGGCAACATCTACTCGGTTGGGGACGCTGACTATGAGTTCACCATCATGAGTGTCTCTAAGCCCTTTGTGTTCGCACTGGTTTGTCAGTCGATGGGAGCGGAGGAAGCCCGCGAAAAACTCGGCGTAAACAGCACCGGTCTTCCCTTTAATTCACTGGCAGCGATCGAGCGCGGCGATCGTGGCAGAACCAACCCCATGGTGAATCCCGGTGCCATTGCCACAACAAGCCTCGTGCCGGGCGATACGATCGAGGACCGCTGGCGCTTCATTCATGAAGGGCTCTCGCGTTTTGCCGGTCGAACGCTGCGCCTGAACGATGAGGTCTACGACTCGGCCTCGCAAAGCAATGCGCGCAACCAGAGCATCGCACGGCTGCTCGAAAGCTATGGGCGAATCTACCTCGATCCCGTGCAGGCGACGGACCTCTACACCCGGCAATGCTCCTTGAACGTAAGCGCTAAGGATCTGGCCGTAATGGGCGCGACACTGGCAGATGGGGGCGTGAATCCACGGACCCGGGACCGGCTGGTTGATTCCGAAGTCTGCCACTACACCCTTGCGGTCATGGCCACAGCGGGACTCTATGAGACTTCGGGAGACTGGCTGTATGAGGTCGGTGTGCCGGGCAAGAGCGGAATCGGCGGCGGGATCGTGGCCGTGTCTCCCGGAAAAGGCGCCCTGGGAACATTTGCGCCGCCGCTTGACAGCCAGGGAAACAGCATCAAGGGCCAGCTCGTTGCCAAGTTCCTTGCGCAGCGGCTCGGAATGGACCTGTTCGCCTCGCGGCCGAAATTTGCATCCGCACATCCAAGCCGAGTGGCGCGCGATGAGTGATAGCGCGCTGCCCGGGAGGGGCGGAAGCGCTCAAATAAGCCCTGTTCAGTCAGCGGGACAGGACAGCGGGGCCAAATGGGGAGTCTGAGGATGCCGGTTATGCTCGGAGCAGGTCGGGAGAGCACGGCGGTTGAGTGCCGCGTATTTTGCGGTGTATCGAAACCCCGTGCTCTCCTGGCCTGCGGTCAAGGGGGAGGCGAAGGCGGCCCGACCGGTTGAGGCGTGGCGGGTTTCTCCCGAATAGGGACGTCGCGATTTCACAATACAGAGCAGTTCCGGATATATGTGAAGTAGAGCTTTGGGCTTGTTTAAGCGTTCATGCCCCAAGGGGTTGACCCCCGCGTGTTTGACTTTTCGTCAGAAATGGATGTATGCTACTCCATACTTGAAGGAATGTATGGCATCGCTCCCTGAGCCGTTAGCTGGCTTTACGCCCGACAATCCTGTGGACCTTTCGAGCAGGGAGGTCCAGGCGCGGCTCAGCCGTTCAGCCATCTCTGCGTTTTTCAAGCTGGCCGAGGCTTGGCACTTGCGAGATGAAGCGGCCCGACAGCTCCTGGGGGGCGTTTCTAATGGTTTTTATTACGAGCTGAAGCGCGGCAGCGAGAAGACGCTGGACCAGGACAAGCTGACTCGAATCTCATTGCTCCTCGGTATCTTCAAGGCTCTCAGAATTCTTTACAGCCCCAAACTGGCCGATAGCTGGATAAATCTGCCCAACTCGAATCCGATGTTTGGCGGACAGGCCCCTCTGACCTATCTCATCAAGGGTGGGGTGCCAGCCTTCGTCCGTGTGCGGCAACTTCTGGATGCGCGTCGAGGCGCCCGGTGACGCCCCGAGTGACAAAGGTTCGCCAGGATGATACTCATCGGCTGATACCGTCCCGCTACGGTGATGAAAGCGTGCTGGCCACCCTTGCCGACGACGAGCAACAACTCCGGGATCTGTTCGAGCTAGAGGGTGCTACCAACGACCGATT
>DAOTAI010000304.1:0-6303 GCA_035593865.1 Acidobacteriota bacterium | reverse complement strand
ATACCACAAAAGGCGGCCCTTTTTTCATTAAGTGTGTGAGAAATCCGGGCTAGGGGCCACGAATACCGAGACGGTATCGGCAACCATTGAATACTACAACTTTCCTCTAGCTCTTCTGGTGGGGTCAGAGACGGCGTCAATGGCGGAGGCTTTTGCGGCCGCCGTCAAGACGAATCGCCGAGGCTTGCTGATTGGCGAGCGAACCTTTGGCAAAGGAGCGGGACAGTCATGTTCTCCCATTTTTGACGAGGGCCGACTCTGCCTGGTTGACACACTGTACTTCTACCCGGGGACCGCCAACGAGAACTTACGGAAGAATTCCCAGGGAGATGATGGAGAAACTCAAGCAGCGAAACCGGACCCGTACTTAACCGAGCTTGAGAGCGTAGCCCGCGGCGACGCGCTGGCCGGTTTCGTCCTCTTTGAAGTTCTCCACCGACGCTATGGAGTCTCCCTGGAATGCCTGGATGACGGGCACCTGAATGCTCTCAGGCTCTACCTGGCCAAATTCGTCTTCGAGCGGATTAGCAAACAGGGTGGCTCATGACTCGAATCGCTTTTCCGCGTTATCCCCGTGATCCGTGCCATCCGCGGCCCAATTACCCACGGATAGCGCAGAAAGCGCGGACAACGCGGATATGCCCGCCGTTCTTTGTAACACGTTTTACGTATTACTCTTTTGTGACAGCTGTTCCGTCCCGAAAGAGCATTTCGCTCAAGAGCCGGCCACTACGATCCCAAGTTCTCGAAAGGCCATGAGCCCGGCCTGCGCGCCAGTTTGATTCGGATTTGATTGATCCGCCCGGCCAGTACTCAGTCCGGGTGTAAGAGCCGTCCTTTCGGTGCTCGCAAATCCACGCTTTCTGTCCGGTTGGGGTCAGGCAGATCTCTGTCCCTATTTTACGCCCCCTGTCGTATTCAACTATCCATTCCGGGGTCCCATTTTCATTGAACCACGTGTTCCGCCCGTGCAATCGGTATTCGCCGGTTACCAGCCTTCCGGCGCTCCAAATCCGACGGGGCCGTCCGGACGGATACAACTCCCGATATTCCTTGACATCGATGATCGGGGATTCGGCGGGCTGGCTCAAACCGCCATCCCGAGAGAGGATCCAAGCTTCGTTCAATTCCCAGTGTTGAGGGGGCAAAGTCTTGGTTGAGATCAGGTGGATCAGGCCGTTGGGCGCCTGCCGGGCGACGGTGTAACCGAGAGTCGGATGCGGGTTGTTATGAAACCCCTTCGGGTCTGCTGGAAGCACCCCGGGGAGACGCTTGATTCTCCAGGTTTCTCCATCGTCCTCGGACAACGCAACGTAAGCGCCTCGTTCTTTGAACACCGCCGGGTACTCGCCGCTGCTATGCTGAAGGTCTCCTGCGAAAAACAGACGACCGCTGGCCAGGCGCAAAAGTGCCGGGCGCTGACCGCTGCCAAGCGCAGGAAAAGGAGTTTTCGAGACACTCCAGGTCTTGCCACCATCCGCGGAGATTGATTTGGGCATGAATCCGTCAAGGTCCGTGTTCTTCCCGCCCATACCCCGGATCCGGCCGTCTTTCATGAACACGAAATTGGTGTGCCGTCCGAATGTCCGGCCCCCTGTGTCAAACCAAGTCTGGAAATTGTCCCTGGTCGCCCACAAAAGGGACGTGCCGCCAATTCCGTCACTCGGCAGGTAGAAGACGCCTCGTTTATCACGCAAGGCGGTGCTGATCGGCTGGTTGGTCCTCGGCCCGATTTCGCCTTCGAACTGAGGAAAGCTCACGGGGCGCCAAGTGGCGCCGCTATCGGTCGAGGTCGTCCACTGGAACGGATACGCGCGGTTGTAAAAAGTGTGTCCCCAGAAAAGGTAGACGGTGTTCCCCTCTCTCCACAGCAACGCGGAACTGTCATTGACGTCGGCGAAATCCAGGAAGATCTCCTGCCTGTCCCATTCGTCGGCGCCATGGCGCAGGCGAGTGCCAATCAGGGCGACTTCAGGTTGATCTTCGCCGCCCGGACCGTAAGCCGAGGTAAAGAGCACGGCTAACAGATCACCATTCGGCATGATCTCGAGCGCCGGATTGTGATTATGACCCAGCAGGCCGGGATGCATTCCGACCGCGATAGTTTCCTCGCGGGTGGCGCCAACCGACGGGATTGTGAGAAGCGGCCGTCGGCGAAGCCAGGGTTTAGAGGAATCCGGGCCCTGATCCAGTTGAGGGGCCGTCTGTGCTACGAAACGCCGGATGAAGGGGAGTGTTTCAGCCACCTGGGGTTTTGTGGCGGGAAGCGGCGCCTGCACCACTCGGAAGCCAATCGAGTGATGCCCCGGAAGGTACTGCCGGGGCGCCTGATCCGCCGCCTGCTGTCGCGCAGCCGGCGAGTAGGAAAGGGCCTCGCGCGGGATCGAAGTCCTCGGTTTGCCACTCCAGCTCCACTCGAGTTTCAGGTAAGTCTTTTCGCCGTGGTCGTGCACATACACAATTTCGATCGGGTACTTCCGGTTCTTGATCATCTCGACGGTTCCCGACCTCTTGTCTTCGCCGCCTTCCCAGGCGAGCACCGTCTTACCGTCGATAAGGAGCTTTACCGCCTGATCTGAGGCGGCATGGAAGGTGACGGGCCCGGAGGTCGGTCCCTCAATGAAGCCAAACCAGCGAGCCGACCACATCTCGCCCCGGTCCTGGCCTGGTTGCTGATAGAAACGCCAATCGAGATCCAACGTCGTGATTTCGTCAACCGCCTTGGGATCGGTGAGGTTAGTTCTCCCGTACCAGAGGCCAATCAGACCCTGGAGGGTCGGTTCCGAGGACGGAATGCCCGTTTCCCGGGCCTCCACCCGCTCAGTTCCCTTCATCATCCCAAAAGCCGGCGCGTAAGAGGCCCGGTTGGTAAGCCGTGCATAGTAAGGGACACTGCGATCGAGCCCGCCGCCGCGGATCGCCTTGGAAAGGCCGTTCGCGGGACCGATCGGATCGACCTGGTCCGCCTCCTCATACGGTCCGTACCAGTCATAACACCATTCCGCCGGCGCGCTATGAATGCCAAGCAGCCCCCAAGGATTAGGCGCATCGGGCGCTGGAGGTTTTTCCCCGGACCAGAAGTCTGCCTGGGCCCCAGCCCGCGCAACATATTCCCATTCCGCCTCGGTCGGCAGTCGATAAGGCTTCCCTTGCTTCTGAGTCAGCCACTCGCAGAAGGCGTTGGCCTCATGCCAGCTGATTCCCGTCGCAAACCCACCTTCGGTTTGGGACCCGGTGAAGCCTGGCTGGAACTGCGCAAATTGATCCACCGTGATCTCGGTTTGAGAGATAAAAAACGGGGCCGAAATGGTGATCTTGTGCTGCGGACTCTCGTCCCAGGCATCGGGCTGAGGCGAAGCATTGCCCATGCTAAAGCTGCCCGGCTCAATACGGATGAGCCGGATGCCAATGGAATTGGTAAAGTCTCTGTCTGTGGCCGAGCAGCCAGCGAGCACGGCAGAAAGCAGGAGAAAGAGGAGTCTCTTGGGTGTCATATCAGATTCGGAGTCGCCCGACTGAGGGGCAGCGCTGACAACGGCCCGGAGGTGCTGGCAAAGGCGCCGGCCATTGCCAGGACCTTCTCCGATTCAGCGGATTCCTATCGGCTTCCGCTACCATGGCATGCGGCGCTTGGTATACCGGCGGCCTTTCTCGGCCGAATCCTGGCGGCGTCCAGCGCCGATCATGACGCCGCGGTCTATCTGTCTTTCGACGTTGTCAGGCAGGACATTGTCAAGAAAGAACAGGTTGTTGGCCTTGCACGCTGCCAGTACCCGGTCGCCCGCAGCTTGAACCTCGGCAGGAACCGGGGGATCGGCGCGACCTTCGAGGTAACCGTAGGACAGGCCCATATCGCGCGGCCCATGCTCGGCAAAAGCCAGTCCGGGGACAGTGAGAGTATTTTCGACATTGCGCAGGGCTTCCTTGTCCTCGATCTTGACACCCAGAATAATCTCGCCTTCAGGGTTCAACGGCCAGACATCGGCACGTTTGAGGTACTCCTGTTCGTCCACGCCCCACACCCAGGCGGCGAACTTCTGACTTCCCCATCCGCGCACGCCTTCGCCAACAACGTCTGTCGCCTTTTTGTGGAACGGGTAACGGGCGGATCGGACATACAATTTAACCGCTTCAGGGTCACGAGCACGACCCAAATGCAGGCCGTGAACTCCCTGGGCCAGAGCCTGCTGTATCATCCACGAGCCGCCTTTAAAAGTCTCCACGTCGAGCCCCAGGACCGGGAGAGTCACAATAACAGTTGGTGTTCGATGCCCGCTGGGAGTGGGCCCTCCGTCCACCAGACCACGCATGAATTCCTTCAGAGCCTTGAAGTCAAGCGGAGCATGCTCCATGTTGTAAATGATGTAATCGGCCCAAGTGCGGGCAAGCTTCTTGCCCTCCTCATACCCGCCATAAGCCTCCGCATAATAGATCGGCTGTCCCTCGGCTAAGAGCTCGATCGCCTTATTGATGCGTTTCGGGGTGTAGGCCGGCGCCTTCTCAAAAGCGGGCTGGGCCTGCAATGGGAGGAAAAGAACAAGCAGGAGAGAAGTCCGAATCAGGGAATTCTTAAAACGGTTCACGACGTGTTCCTTCGTCACTCCTGGATTACCATCACCGAACCTCGTCGGCGCCTATGTCGGTTGCCCTTCCCCGGGGACGCATTTCTCCATCCATATCGTGGGGAACCGACTGCACCACGCTCCCAAGATCGACCCCGGGAGAACCAGGGGCTAGATGACCGGTCGGTGGAAACCGCAACTCGCGACTCCCGTCAAAATCACCCCACACCGTCAGGCCATGCTCATCAATCGACCGGACGACACTCCACTTCCCCTGGCTCTCGACGGCCCGACCCACGAGATGCCTGCCCGGCACACCTCCCCTGATTCGCAGGTAGGTGCTGAATTGCTGGTCGTCGCACCGGGTCGATTCAACCGCGAGGCTGATACCGTCTTTCACAAACTCGGGCATCCGGCTAATATTCCCCTCGCCTTCCCGCGGCTCCTTCAGATTACAGTGGGAGATGACGACCGGCGCTTCGACGACCATCGGCGCCCAGATGATGTTATTAATCAGTTTCGAGGGTCCGAGGCCCTGCTTTGTCTCCACGATTCGGAAAGAATGCATGATCGTGTTGTTTACGATTTCCGCTTCGCTTCGCTGGAAGTAAAGGGCCTGGTTTTCCACGCAGACGTTGTTCGAGAAGCGGCCGCGGCCTTCCATAGTGAAGCGAAGGGCACTGGAGTTACCTCCCTGGTTCGTATTGCCGGCGAAATAATTCCGATCGATCACGGCGCAAAACGATTTCGCATCTGGCAACGGATCAAGCGGACGATCGTAGCGATGCTCCTGCCCGCCAAAAAACAATCCACCACCGTCGTCGGTCGCCTCGTTGCCAACGAAGACATTGCCGACGACTTTTGGCGATGACCAAAGGGCGATGAAAAGCCCCCCGCCATCGTTTTTCCCAAGGGCTTGGTTGGCAATGAATAGATTATTTTCAATAACGGGCGAGCTCCAGTCGAAAATCGAGACTGCGGCCCCGTCACTGCTTCGCATCGGATCGTTCTTTCCGCTTACGTTCTCCAGGAACACGTTGCCCGCAATTCGCCCGTGGCAGCGACCGTGAAAAGCAATCGCAGCTCCCCGCCCCGACTCGGTGCTGTTTCGCACGAAGAGATTGTGCTCGATAATCGGGGCAGCGCCGTTGGCGGCATAGATAGCCCCTCCGTCATTGGCGACTTCGTGCAGATTCTTCGGCGCCCAACCGAGCGGCGCCAAGGTGGCATTGTCGACGAACAGGTTGTTGCGGATGACAGGCGAGCTGCCGTCGCACAATATGCCCGCCCCCTTGCCTCTCACCCGCCCCCCTTTCACCACGAATCCATCCAGCACAGCATGGTCGACGCCAATCAGAATGCGACCGCTCTTCTGTCCGCTCAATACTGTCTGAAAGCGTACCGGATCACGATTCCAGCTTGTCGGGTCGTAACCGCCGAACAGATCGACGTACTCTTTCATCCGGATAGTGTTCTCGACGGCAGTTCCAGCAGCGACCAGCACAGCACAGCGTGAAGAGGCGGAAGCTTTATCGATGCTCTCAAGAGCCCGCGTCAGGCTTCTCCACGGCTGCTCGCGGCTGCCATCGCCTTCCGCCCGAACGCCAGGTGAGACGTAGTAAACCTTCTGATAGGCGCTGAAGTCGACCGAAGAGACGACTGGTCCTTGCTTGAAGCCATCGGCGTAGGCGCAAGCGACCACGGTCACGAACAGACTGAGCGCGGCCAAGATTCGGTCAGT
>DAOTAI010000303.1:0-6315 GCA_035593865.1 Acidobacteriota bacterium | reverse complement strand
GCTCCTGCCAGGCTGCGCTGAATCGGGCATGAGAGCCGACCAGGACCAGGCTGAGATTCCTGCGGGAACCCAGCTTCACGTGAGGCTCAACCAGAACTTGCAACTCGGTGACGATGGTCTATCGAGTGGAGACGAATTCCAAGGCACGTTAGAACGAGCCCTTGAGGTAAACGGTCAAGTGATCGCCCCTGAAGGGACAATTGTAAAGGGAGAATTCACCAGCAATCTCGGATCGACCGGAATGGACGACGTGATGCCCGGCCAGACGGGAACCGGCGCTGAGACAGGGACAGATGCTGGAAACGATAGAGATCGTGCTATTGATACCGGGAGATCAAGCGGCGACCCAACCATGGGCGGAACCAGCCGCGACCGCCTGGGCCTGGAACTGAACAGTATCGTTCTCAACGGTGAAGAACACGATATTGATACTCACGCGGTCCCGATTCCGGGCATGACAGCCGACCAGGGAGACACTGGTACCGGTATTGGCAGAGAATTGCCTGGCGGTCAGGAAGACCAGGGTGCCGCTTCTCAGGCGGGTTCAGCTGCATTGTCGCAGCTCGCTGGCCAGCAGTTTGTGTTTACCCTGGAGGAAGCGGCTGAGCTGCCGCTTACTGGGAATATGCGTACGGAGTAGGAGAGCCGATTGCTCGCAGGGGCCCTCCCTGGGCCCCCATTGCGAACAAGACTGAGAACGTGTGAAAAAAATCAGCGTGTTTATCCGCGTTATCCGTGCCATCCGTGTTATCCGTGGGTTGGTGCCCGCGGAGAGTACGAATCGCACGGATTACGCGGACTAAAATCAGCTCACCCTCAGCTCACCAAGGGCTGCAAGAACTCCGCAACACTTTCCACTGTCATTGGCACCGGGTTTCCGGACATGCTGCTTCCCATCGACCGGGAAGCCACCAAGCGTACTTCTTCGGGCGAAAGCCTGAGTTCCCTGAGGTCTTCGGGAAGATCCAGATCTCGCTTTAACTGCTCGATTTCATCGATTCCGCCGTCAATCGTCGAATCGTCGGGAGATGTCTGAAGAAAGGCACTGAAAGCTTCCTTAAGCTCGGCATCTACTGCGGATCGATTGAACCGCAGTACATGAGGCAGCAGAACCGCACATATAAAGCCGTGAGACAGATCCTTCATCCCTCCTAAGCCGGAAGCAATCCCGTGTACCATGCCCAAGCCGGAGTTAGCCAGGCAGACTCCGCTGATAAAGGCCGATTGCACCATGGCCGCTCGCGCAGATGTCGCTCCCTCAGGATCGTGATAGCACTGCCTTAGCGCAGTCCTGATCGGAGGCAGTCCCCGCAAGGCCAAGCTACTGGTATCGGGTCGCCGCTTTGCGGAGATAAAGGACTCAATCAGCTGGGTCAGGGCATCCATGCCGGCTGTCGCCGTCACCGAAGGCGGCGAACTCCAGGTAAGCTGAGGGTCCAGCAGGGCTACTGTGGGCACCAGGTCGGGATGACGTAGACTCCGTTTGATCCCCCGCTCCGGCACGGACAAGACGGCATTTCGTGTGGTCTCCGATCCTGTCCCAGCGGTGGTCGGAATTGCAACAACCGGCAGGGGTCGATTTGACAGCGTCGACTGGCCGACACCTTCCAGGTAATCACGAACCTCGCCTGCGTTGGTGGACATCGCCGCCACGGCTTTTGCGCAGTCGAGCACACTTCCACCCCCACAGCCGATTACTATCGCGCCCTTTCCTTTTCTGCAGGCATCCGCAGCTCTGTCGACCAGATCGGCGGTCGGCTCTCCGGAAACGTGAAAACGTCCCGCTAGTCTTACTCCTTCCGCTTCGAGCAATTGCTCGAGCTTTCGTAGAAGTCCCGTCTTTTCTGCGTGAGCGGCGCCGAGCACCAGAAATACGTTCTGTGGCGCATCTATGCTTTGGAGCAACTGCGGAAGTTCTGAAATCTTGCCTTCACCGAAAACAACCCGCTCAGGCACGCTTAATCCCTGGCGTCTGGCTTGTTCCACCACCTGATCAAAATCGAGTTGCGTCATAGCGGGCAGATTAGCATGATCTCACTACGCATTTACCAGCAAGTACCAGAGACTGTTGAGAAAAAAGCCAAAAAGGGGCTTTCCCGCCCATGGCGTTTCTGTTAGGATTTCAGCCCGTGAGCGGTTTTGGAGTTAAGCTCGTCGGTAGTGTTGTCAGGTACTTATCCCGAATTCTTTCCGTTCTGTTTGTTTTCGCCTTTTTCTTCTTTAACAACTCTCTTTACTGGGACGCGGCTGGTTCAATCTCGGCTTCAATCAGAGAAGTGGTATTACAGACTACTCCGGTCGTACGATCGCAAGGAAGCCACAGTGCAGTATCACTTCAGGTTCCAGGTCGGGTACCCGCGCCATTGCATTTTCGGGCGAGGTCGTTCAAGGAGAATCGACAGGGGAATTTAACCGATGGCGCGCATTAGACAGAGATCGTGCCATCCCTAGTCCCGGAGAGAGTCAGGCGCAACTCTCTCCGGGCGCAGGTGGCTCCTCGCGAGGGGGGCCCCGCGATTTGCCGAACGAATGGAGGGAAATAGGACAAGAACGACCTCACTCAGCGGATGAAACACGGGACTGAAGGCCGAGGAACCGTTATCCCTTTTATTTGATTCATCCCAAAGTCTTCGGTCCCGGGTTTCATCCAGTGCGTTTCGTGTCCATCCCTCCTTCCTCGGTTGCTAGCGTCGTCGGGCGCCAAGTAATACGAGAATCACACCTCCGGCCAAAGCGACCCCGCCGAGCACTGGAGGTATGGAAATGCTTTCCTCCTTGTCGGCCGTCGCTTCGACTGGACCGATCTCAGCGATCTTTTCCTCAGTCGTGTAACTGAAGCCCTGATAAGCAAGTGCCAGGGTGCCGAGAATGATCAGGATGATGCCAACAATGAAGGATGGTCGCATTAAAACCTCCGTTGGTCGAAAGCGCCGGAACTGGAACCGGGTCTTGCAATTGGCGTTCCAGTTCACATGGCGATTGCGAATCCCATAATTGAGAGGATTTCCACGATTGAGGCGTGGAGCGGATAGCGGGGAATCAGGGATTTTCTCCCTGCTTGGGTAGCATCTCTTCGCATTTCGACCCGAAGAGGCATCAGCGTTCAAATAAGCCCGTCGCTGTCCCCGGACAGGGTAGCCAAGTGGAGAGTGTACGAACGGCCGGGCGTGCTCGGAGTCGAGAGCGGGCCGGGAGAGCACGGCGGTTGAGTGCCGCGCTTTTCAGCGATGTATCGAAACCCTGGTGGTTGAGTGATTCGCGTTTTGTGCGAATGAATCGTATCGAAACCCGTGCCCTCCCGGCCCGCGGTCAGGGGGAGGCGAAGGCGGCCCGGGGCGGTGAGTCGTGACGCGAGTTTCGATACGAGTGGCCAAAAGACGGCGAATCACCCAACTACCAGCCTCGCCCTCACCTGCCGCGCGCAAACTCGACCCATTGTGCTCGCGAGTTCGGATCGTAGCGGTATCGCGAGGGTGTCTGCCGGCAGTCCTGATAGGGATGTCCCCGACTTCACGATACCCAGCGGTAGTGGGGATGTGTATAGAACAACTTTGGGCTTATTTGAGCACGTATGCCTCGAAGGGTGGCTGATTTACACGCTCAGATGGCCTGAGTCCTCTACTGGTTGACTTGGGCGGCATTTGCGAGCAAAAAGGTTCACTCCGTGAACGCCGTAACGGCGAGCCGTTTTCTCCTTGCTCGTCCCGCGAAAACAGTCGAAGCGTTCTTTGACCGATACTTCTTCGAAACCAAAGGCGCGAAATGCTTGTACCAGCTCGGCTTCCAGCAGAGCTCCGGCAATTCAGCCGGTCCAGAGATCAATATCGGCACGTGCATCATTGGAAAGCTCCAGATCCAGGGCTATATCGGCAATCTGCACTCGGCCGCCGGGTTTGAGAACTCTCCTGATCTCCGTCAAAGCCGCGTTTTTCTCGGGAACAAGGTTCAGGACGCCGTTAGAGATGACCACGTCGATCTCGCCGTCGTCGAGAGGAAGGCAAGTGGCGTCCCCGAGTCGGAACTCTACCTGGCTGAGATTGGCCATTTTGGCGGCGGCACGAGCCTGCTCGAGCATTCCCGGCGTCATGTCCACCCCTACGGCTCTCCCTGAGGGCCCGGTTTGGATGGCTGCGAGGAGCAGATCCATGCCTGCGCCGCAGCCGATGTCCAGTATCCACTCTCCGGGATTGATTCTGCCCATTCCGAGCGGATTTCCAATTCCGGCGAAAACACTCTTGGCAGCCTCGGGAAGAAGCGCCAATTCCTCGGGGTTGTACCCCAGAAACTCACACGCATAGGCAGCGCCCCGGTGGAAATGGTATTGACCATCCGGGTCTGCCAGCACCCTTGAGTAGAGGCTCAATATCTCGCTTCGAAGGAACTGGGCGTCAAGCGTGGTCGGGCAGGCTAAATTCATGTGCCCTCCAGGTAGGTCGAACTTCTTCAGCAATTCTAACCCAAAAATTGAAGACAGAATATCCACCACGTTGCCTGATCGCTTATTACCACGAACACGAATCATATAGGATCGTTCGAACCAGTATCCGGGCGCCTTACCCACATCAAAACGCCGATGACCAACAGCCACAGGCTGGCAAGAATGGCAAACCCGATATAGACTCGTTGCGGAATCAGATCAAGTCGAAGAAACATCAATATTCCCATAAGCAGCGAGCCTAGACCGCCAACCAATCCGATCCAACCCAGCCATGGCGGATAGCGAGTGCCGACGGCGATTCCAAGCCCCGCCAGGATAAAGGGCAGTCCCGAATAGAAGTTCAGGACATTCACCCAGGTGCCACGGATGATGTGGAGAAACGTGTCTGCCTGGCGAACCAGTATTGTCTGTTCGGCAGCCGGCGCGGTCGCCCAGGCGGTTGCGAGCGAGGAAAGGCCGAAGCCGCTGATCGAGGAGTCGACAATGTGGACGGCAACGCCTAGCACCATTGCTATCGCGCCATAGCTGCCGAGCGCTCGCGAGGGGCCGGGCGTCAACGATCGGGCAAGGGCAACGAAAGCAAATGCCCAGAGTGTTGCCCCGAAGATGAAACCCAGATGAACGATAGGCCAATACCATCCCGGATACGAAGCGAGGGTCTGCAAGACGGCTTGTGGCCCGGCCTGATTGGTAAGGTTGTCGAAGCCCGATCCTGCGGCCATGGTAACCGGGGTGCCCACGATCGCACTTATTGCGCCGATTCGCAAGAAAACTGCTTCGCTTGGGCCTCTTTCTTCATTCATCGTCTCCCTCGCCGCTAGAACCGAATGCTTCGATTCATTCCGGTTGGTTCTTTTCGGGCGGTTGCTTTTCCTTCTCCTGCTTCCCCGACAGACCTTTAAAGATTTGTTCGATGACGTTTTTCTCCTTGCCGGGTGTTTTCTCGTTCGGGGAAGTCCGAGGCTGTTGTTCCCCAGGTTTTCCAGCGGGGGTTCGGCCTTTCAGGATATCGCCGATGACTCCGGGCAAGCCGGCGGCCGGGTTGTTCGAATCGGGCAGCACATCTCGCAATCTCATCTCCGCCACGGTCTCCAGATCCGGCGTTACCTTCGGGTCTTCAAACCGTCCGGTTACAAGAACAGGAACAACGATTTCTCCTGCCTTATTCTCCAGGGCGGTCTTTAAATAGCCGTCAATGCCTGTGCCGCCTGCCTTTCGACTGATCTCCTCGTCAACGATCGCGTTAATCCTCAAGTTCAGCGAATGGTTCACCAGGTTCGCTGTGCCCTTAACTGCGATCTTGCCCAGATCCAGCACCGCCTTCAAATCATTGGTTTGGGCGATGCCGTTTTGCACGGTAACCGTCCCAGTCATTTCGGAGATGCGGGTTATCTTCTCCCCGGTTGATGCCACGGGCTTTAAAAACCCCGCCACTGCAGCCACTTCCTGGGTCAGGTTGGCGCCGGACACGCGCAGATTCTGGAAATTGATGTTGCTCTTGCCATGCAGAGCCCGCAGTAGCTCATCGCCACTTAAGGATGGCACCGGACCTGTCAATCTGTAATCGAGGCTCAAAGCGCCTTCACCGTCCAGGTTATTAAGCGCTGTAACGCCATAGGCTCTCGCCAGCGCCAGAAGTGCGCCCAACTCAGCTTTGGGGGCCTCAAGACGTGCGTCTATTTCCGGGGTATCTGAGAAATAACCATTCAACGCCACTCGACTCGCGATCGTTGTCTGGCCTGATTTGATCTGGAAATCGTCTGACTGCAGCTTGTCCGGAGTCAGGCTGAATCTGATCGCGTGAATCTCGATCGGTTGCGGGATTTGTTCCCCGCTCACCTGGAGGTTGGACAAAGTAAACGACCCTTCTGCAGTGG
>DAOTAI010000302.1:0-6321 GCA_035593865.1 Acidobacteriota bacterium | reverse complement strand
CGCTGCGGACCATGGGCCGGATCGAGAAAGTCGAAGATTTCAACCGGATCATTCTGGCCTACCGCAACGGCGCCACCGTGACGTTTTCCGACGTCGGAAGAGTCATTGACACGGTGGAGGAGCCCCGCACTCTCGCCCGTCTCAACGGTCGGTCTGCCGTAGCCTTGCAGATCCGCAAACAATCGGGAACGAACACCGTCGCCGTGGTTGACCGGATCCTCGCGCGACTGGAAGAGATCAAACCGACCCTTCCGCCGGACATTCAGATTCAGACTATCCGAGATCAGTCACGCTTCATACGCCAGTCGGTCAACGACATCCAGCACCATTTGATCCTGGGCGGTCTGCTGGCCAGCCTGGTGGTGTTCCTTTTCGTCAGGAACCTGCGCAGCACCATCATTGCGGCGATTGCGATTCCCACCTCAATCATCGGCACCTTCACGCTGATGAAGGCCTTCGATTTCACCCTGAACAATATGACGCTGCTTGCGCTGTCATTGGCGACAGGCATCGTCATCGACGACGCCATCGTCGTACTTGAAAACATCTTTCGGTATATCGAAGAAAAAGGAGTTGCACCGAAAAAAGCGGCCGCCCTGGCGACTAACGAGATCGGCCTGGCGGTCATGGCGACAACCCTCTCGCTGGTCGTTATCTTCCTTCCCGTCGCCTTCATGACTGGTCAGGTCGGACGGTATTTCTACAGCTTTGGTATCGCCTCCGCCGCCGCCATCATGATTTCGATGTTTGTTGCCTTTACCCTGACTCCCGCCCTTTGTTCGGTCTGGCTCAAACCTATCAAAAGCGGCGAAGGCGAAGGTCACAAGACCTCGAAATCACGGGGCTTTTACGCACGCATGGACCGGGCATACGGTCACATGCTGGGCTGGAGTCTCCGTCACCGCGCGATAATGCTGCTCATCGCCGGGACGGTCTCGGTCTCCGCGATTCTGCTATTTCCCCGCCTCGGGAAAGAACTGGTTCCGGATGACGACCAGAGCGAGTTCGGTGTCAACGTCCGTATGCCGCAGGGCACCAGTTTTGCCCGCGCGGATGAATATGCCCGGGAAGTTGAGACGGTGCTCAAGCAGCTTCCGGAGCTGCGCAACATCTTCACCACAATTGATGGCGTTCGAATCGAGATCTATCTCGGTCTGGCACCCCTCGAAGAACGATCGATTTCCCAACAGGATTTGATGCGCCAGGCACGCGCGATGTTGAGTCGATTTTCCGGGGCACGTATCAGTGTCACCGGCGGGACTGATATTTCCGGTGCTTCGAACACCGGGGGCCGCGGCTCGACCAACCGGCTTTACCTGCTGCTGCAGGGCCGCGAGATTGATCAGCTTCGGTCGTACATGGATCAGCTGCTCGAGAGGGTCAGAACCATTCCCGGCATCGTTGACGCCGACACCAGCTACGAGGCAACCCAGCCGGAACTCCGCATCAACATAGATCGTGCCCGGGCAGCGGATCTTGGCGTGACCATCGATTCCCTGGCCTCGAGCATGAGGCTGCTGGTAGGAGGCGAAGAGGTCTCCAGATACAAAGAAGGTGACGAACAGTACGTGGTCAGGTTGCGGTTGGACGAGCCGTTCCGCAATAACCCGGCGGCGATGGGACAGCTCCTGATTCCCTCGAGCACTCAAGGTTCCGTACGAGTCAGCGACGTTTCCGAACTGCGATTTGAACCGGGTCCGGCTTCGATCGATCGCTACAATCGCCAACGGCAGGTGACGCTTTATGCTAACCTGGACAAACTTCCCTTGGGCGATGCCATCACCGCTGCCAAAGCCGAAGTGGACAAGCTGGATCTGGCTCCCGGATATCAGGCCATTTTCGGGGCGAGTGCACGCACCTTCAGCGAAGCCAGCAACGATTTTGTGATCGCTATTCTGCTCGCGGTGGCTTTCATTTATATGGTACTGGCTTCGCAGTTCAACAGCTTTATTCATCCGCTCACGATTATGACGGCGCTGCCGCTCAGCCTGCCGGCCGGGCTGCTGACACTGCTGGTGTTCGACCGGACGCTTAACGTATACAGCGCCATCGGCCTGATGATGTTGTTCGGAATCGTCAAGAAGAACTCCATCCTCCAGGTGGACTACACCAACACCCTACGGGCACAGGGAATGGAGCGACACGAAGCGATCATAGCCGCCAACCATGTGAGGTTGCGGCCGATCCTCATGACCACGATCTCGATTATTGCGGGGATGATTCCCATCGCGTTGGGTCGGGGAGCGGGCGCCGGCTCCCGCTCTTCTATGGCGCTGTGCATCATCGGCGGCCAAATTCTCTGCCTGTTGCTGACGCTGCTGATCACGCCCGTCGTTTACAGCTACTTCGACGACCTGCGTGAGTGGAAACCATCACGCCTGTTCCAGCGCCTGCGCGGCAAACCGGTGGAGCCTGCCGTTTCGCAACCGACCCCGGAAACGTCGAGGTAAATCGCGCAATCCACGCATCCGCGGGAATTACCGCGTCACCGTTCGCCCGGTAACGCGGTTCAGCTCAACACGGGCCTTGGCGTAAGCGGTGCGGGCGCGCACCTCTTCAAACTGCGCTGCCATGAGATCACGCTGGCTGAGAATCACATCGTAAGGCGTAGACAGACCGGCCATGAGCCGTTCCTGTTGCTCCCGCAGGCTTCTTTCCCGCAGTTCGACGGCCTTGCGGGCCGATTGAACCTGTGCCCGGGATTGAACCAGCGCGGTGAGGGCGTTGCGAACCTCCAATTGGATCCGACTGCGAAGTTGGTGCAAGGCAGTTTCTGACTGTCGTCGCTCGATTCTCGCCCGCGCGTGATCGGCCTGCGCACTCCGATTTAGAAACGGGATCTGGAGACTAAACCCGAAGGCGTATTCCGGGTACTCGAACCGCCCGAGTTGCCGGAACGCCTCCGCCAACCCCCCTTTGGCAGATAACGGACCGCTAACATCATCGATCAGCCGATTCCCGTAGAGCCCCGCGCTGTTCAGCATCCCAAAGACTACAAGAGTTGGTTTAAGAAGGTTTTCCGTGTATCGCACCGCCACGTCCTGGTTCTCGAGATTTGCCTCGGCCTGCAGCGTTTCAGGTCGGTTCCTCACCGCCTCAATCAGGAGATCCTCCAAGGCAGCTGGATCCGGGTCAGTTGCATCGGGGAGTTGATCAACGGGGTCCAATCGAAACGCCCGGGACGTCCGCGAAAAATCGCGGGTGAGCATCGCTTTCAGGTCCGCTTCCCGCAAATCGAAAACCGCCTGGGCCGCAACCAAGTCGCGCCTGCGAGCGGCAACTTCCGCCTCTGCCGTAAACACCTCCATTCGAGACAGGGTTCCGATCTCCTCGCGGGCGATGTTGTCTTTTAGAAGCTGCTCCGCGACCTCCAGGGCCTTTCGAGCCACTTGAACATTCTCGCGAGCGGCAACCAGGTCCCAATACAAAGACTCCGCCTCGGACAATGTCTCGATGAGCTGCTGGCGATATACCTCTTCGGTGATTCGTTTGCCGCGCTCGGCAACCATGAGGAAGCGGCGGTTCACGTCCTTTCCGGCGCCGTTCAGGAGTTGTTGCGTGAAAACCAGAGAGAAAGCTGTGACGACCGATGGATCGAAGCGCAAGAACTGCTGTGTGGAACTCTGGCGCTGGGTATTAAAGCTGATGGTTACACTGGTTCCGGTTGTAAAGGCCTGTGCAAAACGGGCCTGCAAAGCGGTCGTCGAGGTGTCGACAGAAGGCACGCCCGCAACCACCAGCGTGTTCAAGGGACTGCTTGTCCGGTCAACGCTGAAATTCAAAGCCACGCTTGGGTCATAGGTGCCGCGCGGACGGGCAAAGACCTGCCGGGCGTTGCCTGTAATACCCCCGGCCCCCATTGAGCCTCCCCCTACGGTCGTGGTATCACCCACCCCAGCGCCGATCGCTCCGGCGAACAGTCCGCTGGGAATACGAACACCCGGAGCGCCGCGCGGCGCTCCACCTCCCCGAGCCCGCAAGATATCGGTATCCGCAATCACCTTATAGTCACTCGCCTTGGCGATCGTAAGATTGTTCCCAGTCACTGCAGATCGAAGCTGGGCAAGCGAAAGCCGGACGGTTCCGCCCTGGGCGAGGTGGCCAAGATCAACCGGATCATTGGTAACAACTCCTGGCAGTCTTTGAGCCCGGTAAGGTCGGAGCACATTGGGGAACCAGGCGGGGCCGCGGCTGTAATCAGGTGATGGTGCTTGCGCAAAAAGAGGCGCAGAGACAAGCGTTAGAAACAGGATCACCAGCAGCAAGCAACGGGAGGAGCGTCTGTAACCGCGCGGCAAGATACACAGCTCCTGTCCCGGCGGCGTTTGGGGGTTGCAACGCTTTCGTCGATTAGCCGCAGTACTCAAGGCGTCACCGTCCCGGTCAGCACCTCAGCCAGTTCGATACCCCGCCGGTCGAGAGTAACACCCATGGCGCGGTCCATTTCCACAAGCGCTTTGACGTACCCGACGTTGGCATCAACCTCCGCCTGTTGGGCCGCGACCAGGTCGCGCTCACGCAGGATGACCTGGTAGGACGTGGAAACCCCGGCGTCCAGCTTTTCCTGTTCGCCGACCAGGATCTCCCGCGCCAGACGAGCGGCCTCTCGGGCCGCTTCCAGCTGAGCGCGACCCTGGATCAGGCCGATAATCGCCTTCCGGACTTCCAAAGCCACCTGGTTGTAGGACTGCTGCAACTCCAGCCGCAATTGGCGTTCCTCAAGTTGTGAACGCAGGTTATCGGCCTGTGTGACCCGATTTCGAATCGGAAGACTGAGGCTCAAACCTCCACCGTACTCAGGAAAATCACCGGTAAACGCCTGGTTAAAGGAATCGGCTGCGCCTCCCGGAACTCCGCCTTCATTGCCCATTAAACCCGCCCCCGCATACAGGCCGAAGACTGCTGCGGAGGGCTTCAGCGAATGCTCGGTGAAGCGAGTAGCCAATTCCTGGTTTTTCAGGTTGCCTTGCGCCTGCCGTAACTCGGGGCGATTCTTCAAGGCCGTCTCCAGCGCCATATTGACTTCAGGCAGATCTTTGTCTGTCGGCGCCGGCATCGGATCCGTCAGTACGATTGTCGCCCGGTCAAGTTCGGGTGTCGTCTTCTTGACGAGGAGGTTCTTCAGAGCCGCCTCCTGAAGCTGAAGATTGGTTCGGGCCAAGGTAAGGTCACGCCTTCGCGCTGCCACCTCAGCCTCTGCCGAAGTCACTTCAATCGGCGACATCGAGCCGATTTCCACCCGAAGGCGATTGTCGTGCAACAGCCGTTCGGCCACTGCCAGCGACTGCTCCGCCACTCGGACATTCTCCTGCAGAGCAGCCAGTTCCCAGTACGCATTTTCAACCTGCACGACCGTGGCTATCACCTGCTGGCGGAATACTTCCTCTGAAATATCGGTATTGTTTAAAGCCACCCGGATGAACCGTTCATTCGACTCCCGGCCAAAACCGTTTAGAAGCGGCTGGTGGAAACCCAGCGCAAAACGGGACACGACGGCGGGATTGAAGCGCAGACGCTGCTGGGTTGACGCCTGGCGCTGCCCGGTCAGGGTAATGAAGTAACTGGTTCCGGTGCGAAACATCTGGGCATAGTTGGTGCTGAAGGCGGTCGCACTTGCCGTCACAATCGGGACGCCCGCTACCTGAAGGGTGTTTAGAGGAGACGTCACCCGGTCCCAGCTGAAGTTCATACTGACGGATGGATCGAAAGTGCCGGAAGGGCCCAGGGAAATGGCGCCGCCCCCACCGGTGATGCCACCCGCGCTGCCGAGTCCGCCGCCTCCCCCGGCCGCACTGACTCCAACGCCCAGCGCGCCGGCCGTCAGACCGCTGGGTACGAGAGCGCCCTCAACCCCGCGGGCAGCCTGTCCGGAACTTGTCCGAAGCACATCCGTCTCGGCTATGACGGGAATATAACGATCCACCGCCAGGTCGAGGTTGTTCTCCAACGCGAGCACCAGCGCGTCCGACACCGACAGTTCCAGCTTCCCGTCGCGCAAAAGGGTCTCCAGCCGTGGCGAGTTTTCGAGGACCAAGGGTGGGGCCGCCTGAGCGCGGTACGGCGCCCAGAGACTCGAAAGCCAGGAAGCGGATCCGCGGCCCTCCTCTCCCTGGCCGTGAAGCCAGGAAACACAAAACAGCAGAAAAACTAGACTACTCGCTTTTCTCACAAGACGGGGATAGTAACAGAATTCGCCAAGCATCGTCTTCATTTACGTCGAGGAAGTGTGGATGTAACGGAGGTTTGGGTGGGGCCAAATGGAACGTATACGAATGCCGGTCGTGCTCGGAGCCGGGAGCGAGCCGGGAGAGTACGGCGGTT
>DAOTAI010000301.1:0-6343 GCA_035593865.1 Acidobacteriota bacterium | reverse complement strand
AGGTCGGACTCGAATTCGCGAGCCTCGACCAGCCGGTTAGCAGCCTTTTCCTCTTGCACCTTTGCCTCTTCCAGTTGCAGTTCCAGATCCTTACGCTGAACCTCCAAAGCTGCCTGGGTTCTCTGGCGCTCCTCCTTAACCTTGGCCAGGCTTGCGGCTTCCGAGCGAATACGATCCATGACTTCCGTCCTGTCAAAATCCAGAATCGGATCCCCGGCCTTCACCTGGCTTCCTTCCTCGATCATGCTGGTGATCTTGAAACGGTGAAAACCTCGTATCGCCGGAGGGCGAATTTCCACGGCGTGACCTGCCTGGAGAATGCCTCCGCCCGAAACACCGAAGGTCAGGTCCTCTTTCCTGACCGTAATCCATTCCTGCAGGCTCGCTGACTTACGCCCGCCTGAGGTTGACTCAACCATAAGTTTTTGCCCGGCTTGGAGGTTTCCTTCAACCAGGACTTCCTGTTCGGACGCTTCTTTTACAGTGACGGCAATCGGCTCATTTACGCCTGCGACCTTCACAAAGGCCCCATTACCATTAGCCTGCCTCAGGGCCGCGCGAGGGACGATCAGGCCTCTGCCCGAGGGCACCGCGACGCGCACGCGAGCAGTCATTCCCGGCTTGAAGACGCTTGTATCGACTTCCTTGATGTCGAACAGGACGCGAAATACCTTCAGCTCGGAACGATGCCTGTAAGGAGTCGCCGCTTGAGGGAGTTGAGCCAGCTCGGCATGGAAGGTTCGCCCCGGAACTGCATCCAGAACAACTTCTGCCGTCGACACGCCTTGTAGCTTCGGGTAATCCTGCGAATGTACGTAAGCGAGAACCTGCACTCCGCGAAGGTCCGGCAGCGTAATCAACGGGAACCCCTCCCAGATCACGTCGCCCTCCTGGAACTTGCGGCCACTCTCCCACGATTCCGCAATGAGCATCAATCCTTCAGCCGGCGCATAAATCGTCATCTTCTCCAGGTCTGACATCAACCTCTTCAGGTCAAGGTCCGCCTGCTCAAAAGCCAGGCGCACTAAGTCAAGCTCGGCCTTGGCGCCATTCTCGAGGTTGGTCAGGCGCTCGAGCGCCTTCTCGTGCTCCAGCTTTGCCTTGGAGTACTCCAATTCGTACCGTTCGGCATCCGCGCGGGCCAAAAGCTGCGGGTCAATTGCGGCATTTAAAGCCGCCACCTTGAGATTCTTTTCCGCAAGGGCGAGCGCCATCAACAGGTCCTGGCGGCGTGTCTCGATATCGGCCTCTTTTTGTGCGATCGCAATCCGCGCTTCCTCACGGTCTTTCTCGGCATCGAGTCGCCTGACTTCCAGATCGGTGGGGTCGAACGACACCAGCAGATCCCCCGGGCGGACGTAGGAGCCATCGGGAGCAAGATAGGAGATCACGCAGCTCCGCAAACCCCTGATATCCGGAGTCAGTATCGTCACCGAGTTCTTTGCCTGTATTTCGCCTGAAAACGTCAGGTACTTGATCAGCTGACCTTCTCGTACCTGCCAATCCGGCTGCGCCGGAGCGCCGAGTCCCGCGGCGGTCAGGCCGAGGGTCAGAGCAACAAAACCGCAAATCGCAACACGCCCTTTTGGCACCTCACTATCCTCCCACGTTCTCAAAACGCCGCATTATAGCGGAATGGGTTACAGCCGCCTTCCAACTACCTCATTACTAGTTATACGTTCAGACAATCTGAATAAAACAAGTGAGTTCCGGAAATTGCCCGAAAAGGCAATAATGAGGCGTCACCGGCGCCCGGGGGGCGACCAGGAGTTGCAGAGGGCAGATCCTGCGTCTAGACTCGCTACATGACTGCTCATTCAAGAGAGAGGAGAGGGAGATGAACAATCCTATCTGGGTCATGACATCGGCCTTCAAAAGCTTGACATTGGATCAAATCATCAGCCGAACCAAAGAGATCAACGCTCAGGGCATGGAGCTGTGCGTCTTCAGGCGCGACGGTACACGCAAGGACCATGTGGCTACCCATCTGGACTACGAGAACTTCACACCTGACGACGCCAGCAGAATCCTGGAACTCTGCGAAGCACAAGAACTTCGAATCTCAATCGGCGCTTACGACAACTTGATCGGAGGAGATCCGTCCGAACGAGTACGGAACCAAAACCATGTCCTGCGCCTCATTCGAATTGCCCACTTGATGGGCGGTGATGGAAACGATATCAAGGTCGGCACCTTTGTCGGGTACAACGCCGAACTCGGAGCCCAGGATTGCGGATTCCAGCGCAATTTGGAGGAATATGTCCGCGTCTTCAAGCCCATTGTCAAATATGCGGAGGATATGGGTGTAACGATCCTGTACGAAAACTGTCCTATGGAGGGCTGGAGACCGGCCACGGCTCCCACGACCTACAACAATCTCCCAGGCACGCTTGCGGCACGAAAACTGATGTACACCTTGATTCCCAGCCGCACCCACGGCGAAACCTACGATCCTTCTCATGACGTCTGGCAAAACATCGACCCGGTCGACGTCATTGAAGCCAGCGATATGTCACGTATCCATCGAGTGCATGTGAAGGGAACGCGCAAGCTCGACAACCTCGCGCGCGTTCATTGGGGCGCGCTTTATCCCATGCAAGCGGTTGACCCTGAACTGGCCCGCCAGGCCGGAGTGCCGGTGCCGGCGCACGAATGGGATCGGCATCATTATGAGCCGATGCTTCCCGGCTTTGGAGGCTACGACAGTATGGATTGGCGAGCCTTCCTCCAATGCCTGATGGATAAGGGATACAATGGTCCGTTTGTCATCGAAAACGAGGCGGACAATTCAGCTCACACCGGTAACCTGGGAGCGACCGTCCAAGGCTTCAAAGCGGCGGTGTTGTGCCTGGCGCCCATCGTTTGGCCCTTGGTTAAGGACGCCGGATATCAGTTCGACCGCGCGTCTCTGAAGCCGCTCAAGATGCCAAATGGCAAAGATACGCCAGTTGTGACAATGGATCAGCTGACCTGAGTGCTTGCGTACACATCCCGGCACCGCTGCGTATTACGAAATCGGGAGGTCTTCAGGTCCGCAGGACCGGCATGTTTCTAGAAACCGGGAGCGAGTTGACCCGAGGTCCGGACCAACACCTGTTTCAAATGGTCGCCCCGAACATGTGTCGGTCCTAGCGGACCTCCAGGAGTCCCAAAGATACCAAGGCGCAAGGATTCCGACATTATTATCAGCAGTCTTACCAGCAGGGGAGGATTTATCTGAGCGCTATTACCGCCTCCGGCCTTCCAATCGCTCGCAGGATGAACCGCCCGGTGACGGTGTTGAAAGAATCGTTATCGCGGCCTCTTCCCCCGCCTGTGAAGGTGAGCGTGAAATCCTGACCGTCCGCCTGGAACCATTTTGGAGAGAAGGCGAGAAAGACATTGAATTTCCAGTCCAGCCGACTTCCGGGACGTCTCTCGCCGAAACGCTCAGCTGGCGTCCAGTACTTCACCGTGGTCCACGGGCCCCACGGTTCAGGCGCATCGAAAATGCCAAGAAGGCTCGAGTGAGATGCGGTGTGCTCGGTCGCCAGGAGGTATCGCTTCAGACCGGGATGATAAATCGCGCTTAAGCACCAGCCCGTTCCATTAGCGTTTTCAAAGACCGGCTTTTTCTCTTTCAGGCGAACCCACGTGGGACTATCGCCGATTAGACCACCAAACCATTCATAGCTTTCCCGTCCCTCGAAGATACGACTTTTGTGAACACGGGCAAGAAAAACCGCTCCGGGCCTGTGCACATTCAGGCCGAAATTCGCCTCAGTGACGTCAAGGCTTTGAGGCCGGATGAAATACGAATAGACGTACTCGTCCCGCGCCCCGGCGTTGTCTTTCCCGAAATTGAGAAAGGTGGGAATAATCAGGTTGTCTTCGATCTGCCATCGCCACGTCGCCTTGGTCCAGGCGGCCCCGTGGTTGGTTGATCGGGCTAATTCTACAAATCGATAGTGGTTTCGGGGACTTCCTGGCTCAGGCGCATCGGGCACAATCCAGGAGTACAAAACGCCGTCCACGCAGATCGTGCCCCAGCTCTTTCCGGCGAACCGAGCGAGGTTCTCCGAATTATTGCCGCCCCAGACGTTAAACCCCCGCCAAGCACCTCCAGTTCCTTCAATTCGAGCAAATCCGAGACTAACCCTCCCCTCACCACTCCAGTCGCCAAATCCTCCGCCGTCCCCCCACCAGCCGTACTGATGGTCGTCGTCGGCCCAGGTGAGTTGAAAGTTGTCACTCCCTCGCGCGCCGCGTCGATGCGTTGACCAGTCGAGTTCGAGATCGGCAATGACGGGACTAGGCGGGTACGGCGGCGCACTGGTACTGGTATGTTCAGACCTGGTAGAGTCGGCAAGCCCGAACATTCCCCAGACAGCCAATGTCATGCAAATCCAGATTGAACTCAAGACGGCTTAGCGTTCTCCCTGTTTCGAATAAACGAGCCGGCCGCCGATCCAGGTTTGCTCGACGGTCGTCGAGCGGATGTCATCAACCGGGCAGGTCAGGATGTCGCGGTCCAGCACGATGAAATCGGCAAGTTTGCCCGGTTCGAGCGACCCCTTTTCTTTTTCCTCGAAGGTTAGAAATGCGTTATTGATGGTATACAGTTGAATAGCCTGCTGTCGGGCTATCCGCTGTTCCGGATGTAAGGCGCCCTCCATCCACCTTCCCTTTCGCGTCAGCGTGATCCACATTCCGAGAAAGGGATTGTACGGATTGATCGACCTGAGGCTCCCGATCTTTTGCATGTGATCGGAGCCTCCTCCGACAGTGGTTCCTAACTCGAAGATTGTCTTGTAAGGCTGAAAGTACGCCAGCCGGTCTTGCCCGAACTGCTTCAAAAGCGTGGCAGCGTCAAGCCAAAGCCAGGCGGGCTGCAGGTTTGCGACGACACCCAGCTTCGCCATCTTCTCTACTGCTTCCAGACTCATGAAGTTTGAGTGCGTTATGCAAGGGCGCTTGTCGCGGATTCGGAAATCAGTGCGGTCGATCCGTTCGGCCGCCTCTATGAAAGCATGAACCGCACCGTCACCGACCGAGTGCGCGGTGAACTGTAGATCATTGGCGAGAGCCTCCTTCATGATCTCGTACAGTCTGTCGGGCTCAATGTACAACATCCCCCGGTACTCCGGGTCTTCAATTGAATAAACCTTGCTGACCCCCCAAGGCTCGCGCATGCGGGCGCTGCCGGTTAGCATACCGCCGTCCAGATAGGACTTGGCTCCACGCAGCCAAAGCATGTTGTCGTACTGATGGAGTGGACTCGACGCGGCCTTTCTCAGGCGTTCCCGGATTTGCTCCATCGGCATCTGAGCATCGACCGAAAGAGCGACAAATGTGCGACACGACAGCTCACCCCGATCCTTCAAAATCCGGTAGAGTTCCAGCTCGTCGTCCGCGGCGTCGCCGTCAACGATGCTGGTAATTCCAACTGAATTGTAGTCAGCCAGCAATTGCTTCAGCCGCGCCAGCCGATCCTCCTGGCTCGGTTTCTTTCCGGGACTGACAAACTTGATAAACCGCGAGCACGAGCGGAGAATTCCGGTCGGCTCGCCATTCGAATCCTTTTCAACCCGCCCGGGTTGTCCGTCCGTTATTTCAAAATCGCGGTCAATGCCGCTGAGTTTCAAAGCGAGTGAATTCAGAGCAGCGTCAGGCCCGGTACGAAATACCACCGGGTTCCGAGGCGCCGCTTCATCAAGCTCGGCTTTGGTGGGGTAGCGCTGTTCGCGCAACCGGGTGATGAAAACCTGGGATACCGAAATCCATTCCCCGTCCTCGAGCAGTTCGGCTCTTGACCGGATGTATTTCAGAACGTCAGCGATGGTTTCCATTTCCGGAACTTGGTGATCGAATTCGTACATCGAGGCAGAGACCGGGTGCACGTGAGAATCGATCAAACCGGGGAGGACCGTTTTGCCATTCAGATTAATGATCTTCGAACCAGGAGCGGCAAGTCTCCTTATCTGTTCTGTGGTTCCCACCGCGACAATCCGATCGCCCTTGACCGCGATGTCGCCGCGGAACCACGAATTTCCCGTCCCGTCGACGATGCGTCCGTTACGAATCACCAGATCGTATTCAGGCTCCCTTTCCGGCAACGCGAGTAACATCGCCAGTGTTGCCCAGCCGCTGGCCGCGATGGAAATGAACTGATCATTGCCGTGCGGATAGCCCGACTCGAAATACGGCTGGAATGGCTTGCTGCGTGACTGCACAAACCACGAGCCATCATCGAGCTGATCGTTCAGCAAAAACCGCAGCCCTTTTTGATAGGCCGCATCACTAGTCGGCAAACCGCCACTTTCGTGCAGCGCGACCAGTGCCGAACCCGTTGCGTAGGCATCGC
>DAOTAI010000300.1:0-6355 GCA_035593865.1 Acidobacteriota bacterium | reverse complement strand
CGGAGCTTCTGCCCTTTTCTGATTACCTGGTTTTCTTTCTTGCCTTTTTGCCAGTCTGGGTTCTCCTGCTGACGATGACGCAGCGCTATCCGCAGTTGCTCGAGGCGTCGCTCGGTCAGCAATTCCTGAGGGTCGCACAGTTTGTGCTTGCAGCTGCTATTGCCGCCGGCTTTCTGTCCTACGTCTTGAAGCTGGTTATCAGCCGGCCCGTTTTGCTCACGTTGCTGCTTTTGTCAGGGCTCTTTCAATGTCTGATTCGGCTGTTTTTTCACTGGTTGTTGCGGAGCCGTACTTTAAGCGATCACAACCGGATCAATGTACTGATAATCGGGGCGAGTGGCCGTGCGGAGACAATGGCCAGGTTGCTCGGTAAACTCAAGACCTGGGGCTACAGGGTTGAAGGGTACGTAAGCATCAGACCAGACGAACCGCAACTTCCGCAGTTAGAGCATTTGGGAACGCTCGACGATCTTCCGAAAATACTTCAGGAGCGCGAAGGCGTGGACGAGGTAGTCTTTGTCGGTTCGGATGTTCGTGATCTCCAGGATTTCGAGGACCTCATCACTTTCTGCGAGGATCTGGGAGTGCGGACTCGTCTGGCGCTGGACTTCTTTCCTACGACGATCTCCCGCGTCTCGCTCGATTTCCTGGAGAATGTGCCCTTTCTGACCTTTTCAACTGTCCCCGATCATGACCTGTCGCTTATCGCCAAGCGTGTGGTGGATTTCGTTGTCGCCCTGACGACCCTGGTCGTTCTTTCGCCTCTCCTGGCACTTATCGCCGCCGCAGTAAAGTTTACTTCTCCGGGGCCCGTCTTCTATCGACAGACGCGCTGCGGCCTGTATGGGCGGCGCTTTACACTGGTGAAATTCCGAACCATGATTGACGGCGCGGAAGACAAACTTTGGGAAATCCGTCACCTGAACGAAATGAATGGACCGGTGTTCAAGATGCGCAACGACCCGAGGGTGACATCGCTTGGACACTTTCTCCGCCGATCAAGTCTGGACGAACTTCCCCAGCTCTGGAACGTGCTCAAAGGCGAAATGAGTATCGTCGGGCCGCGGGCCCCCTTACCCGAGGAAGTGAAGTACTACGCCACCAAACAAAAGAGGCGACTGAGCGTCAAACCGGGGATGACCTGTCTTTGGCAGGTTTCGGGACGGAACGACATCGACTTCCACCGATGGATGGAAATGGATCTGGAATACATCGACAATTGGTCATTCTGGCTGGACATTGTCATTATGCTGAAGACCATTCCTGCCGTTTTCAGCGGTCGCGGCGCGCGTTAGGGACCGTCCCGGGCTAATCATCAACCGTCAATTCCTTTTCCCCGGCCAGCAATTGCTCGCGGTACTGCAACTGGTACAACTTGTAGTAAATCCCTCGCCTGCGCAGCAGTTGCGCGTGGGAACCTTCCTCTTCTATTACTCCCTTGTGCATGACCAGGATTCGATCACAGTACTGGATCGTCGACAGGCGGTGCGCGATGATCAGCGAGGTCCTGTCCTTCATCAGACGGTAGACCGCGTCCTGGATGAGCAATTCGGTTTCGGTGTCGACTGACGAGGTCGCTTCATCGAGAACCAGGATCCTGGGATCATAGGCGAGTGCTCGGGCAAAGGCGAGCAGCTGACGTTGTCCTGTTGAAAGGGACGCGCCCCGCTCAGCCACGTGTGCCTTGTACTTATCCGGCATCCGTTCGATAAAGGTATCAGCGTGAACCTGTTCCGCCGCCTTTCGAACCTGCTCGTCGGGAATTGGCTGCCCCCACAATCGAATGTTGTCCTCTATGGAGCCGCTGAAGAGAAAAGGATCCTGGAGAACTACGGTGATCGAGCTCCGGATCAGGTCGAGGGGAAGATCCCGAATGTCAATCCCGTCCAGCAGGATCTGGCCCTTCTGCACGTCATAGAACCTCGACAGCAGATTGATCAAAGTTGTTTTCCCGGACCCGGTCGCCCCCACAATTGCCAGTTTCTCGCCCGCCTCTACACGAAAACTGACGTTCTTGAGGACGGGAGTGTCGTCACGATAGGCAAACCAGACGTTCCGAAATTCGATTTCTCCTCGAATTTTCTGAGGCACGATAGGTTTAGCGGGCGAGACGATCAAGGGTGGAGTATCGAGCAGTTTGAAAATTCGTTCCGAACTGGCCATCGCGCTTTGGAAAATGTTGAATTTCTCGCTCAAATCGCTGATAGGTTTGTAGAACCGTTCCGAATACTGGACGAAAGCGACGACCGCTCCAATCGTCAATGATCCTTCCAGGACTTGAATCCCTCCGTACCAGAGAATTAACCCGATGGCCAGCGCCCCGATCAGATCCAGAACCGGGTAGAAGACAGCGTAGTAGAAAATTGATCTCAGATTGGCCTGCAGGTGATGTCGGTTTCGATCTTCGAACTCGCTGAACTTGCGTTTCTCTTGAACGAAGATCTGCACAACTGACATCCCCGTTATGTTTTCCTGAAGGAATGCATTGATGCGGGCGATTGCCGTACGGACCTCGCGGTAGGAGTCGCGCACTTTGGCCTTGAAAATCATGGTAGCGATGAAGATGAGCGGAATAACCGAGAAGCAGACGAGTGCCAGCTTCCAGTTGAGGACCAGCATGACCACCACTATGCCCGTCAGCATGAAAACATCGCCGAAAATGCTGACTACCCCGGCCGTGAACAATTCATTCAGGACGTCAACGTCCGTTGTCAGGCGGGTAATAATGCGTCCGACAGGGTTCTTGTCGAAGTACGCCACATGAAGCCTTTGGATGTGGCTGAAAATCTCCATTCGGAGGTCGTACATGATTTTCTGGCCTGTCCAGTGCATCAGGTAGGTCTGAAAGAAGGCCACTACCAGTTGGAACAGAAGAACCACGAGAAAAAGGGCCGCTATGCGCGTGAGTCCGGCCATGTCACCGAAACGAATGTAGCGGTCAATGGCGACTTTGGTGAGATAGGGGCCGACCAGCTGAAGCGCGGAAACCAGCAAGAGTAGGAAAACCGATACAGCGACGACTCTCCAGTACGGGCGAAGATACCTCAGCAGGCGTCGGGCCAGGCGTGCGTCGTACGCTTTCCCAAAAACTTCTTCTTCGTGGTACTGATTCATTCGACTTCCAGTTCTTCTCGAAGCAACTGCTTTTCGTAAAGGCCCGCGTACTGTCCACCCGCGCGCAACAACTCGTCATGCGTTCCTCGCTCCACGATTCTGCCTTCTTTCAAAACCAGGATCTGGTCTGCTGATTTCACAGTGGAAATGCGGTGTGAAATGAGTATAGCCGTGCGCCCTCTGAGTTCTTTGGACAGGCGCTGCAGAATGCTCTCTTCGGTTTGAGTGTCAACACTCGAAAGCGAATCATCCAGTATCAAAATCCGAGGATCGATCAACAGGGCGCGACTGATGGCGATGCGTTGTTTCTGTCCCCCTGAAAGCGTAATCCCCCGTTCCCCGACAAAGGTATCGAACTTGTCCGGAAACGTTTGAATGTCGGGCCAGATGTTACTGACCTTCGCGGCCTCCTCTACCTGCTCCATCGGGGCGGACACCTCGCCGAAGGCGATATTTTTCCGGATTGTTTCGGAAAAGAGAAAAGTGTCCTGTGGGACGTACCCGATGCTTTGGCGGAGAGTCTTGAGGGGGATGTCGTTGATGTCGATGCCGTCGATAAAGACGGTCCCCCGCGGTGCTTGGTACAATCGGACCAACAGATTGGCGAGCGTGGATTTGCCGCTGCCCGTGGCGCCCACTATAGCCAGCGTGCTTCCTGCCGGGACTCGAAAGCTGATGTTCGCGAGAACGGGCGTCCCGTTATAACTGAACGTCAGGTCGCGCACTTCAATTTCTCCGCGAAGCCTGAACGGCTTTTCATCCTGTTCGGCCATCCTTTCGCCGTCGGTGATTTCCGGCTGAGTGTCGAGAATGGCCCGGATGCGCGCCATGGAGGCGGAGCCACGTTCGAAAATATTGATGACCCAGCCAAGGGCAATGGTCGGCCATGTCAGCATTGCGAGGTAGGCCATGAAGGCAACGAAGTGCGGCAGGCCGATCGTCCCCTGGATGACAAGACGCCCCCCATACCAAAGCAAACCGACCGATGACAGGCCGAGCAGGAATGCCAGAAGCGGCGAATAAATCCCGCTGATTCGGACAAGCGACAAACTCCGGCTCAAATACTCGCCGTTCGCCTCGGCGAATCTTTGAATAAACGCCTCTTCCTGGTTGTAGGCTTTGACAACACGCACTCCCGCCACGTTTTCCTGACCGATGCTGGTCAGCACGGACAATTGCTCCTGGATCTTCTCAAAGCGGTCATGAATGTGCTTGCCGAAGCATTTCACGGTGTATGAGACGACCACCAAGGGGATCAGTGTGAGGAGCGCCAGACGAAGATTGATCGTGAGCAGAAGACTCACTGTCAGCACGGTGGTGAACAAAGTATTAACGGAATACATGATCCCCGGACCGAGAACCATTCTGACGGCGCTGAGATCGTTCGTTGCCCGCGACATGATGTCCCCGGTTGGGTTCAGCTGATAGAAGCGAGGATGGAGAAGCTGAAGGTGTCGGAAAACGTCATTGCGCAGGTCGTACTCGATACGTCGGGAGACTCCGATCAGAATACTCCTCATCAGGTAACGGAACACACCCTCCACCGCGCTGAGAACGACGATGAGGCTCCCATAGAAAAGCATCGTGCTGTGACTGAGCTTGGACGACAGGGCGCCGACCCCCAAGCCGAGGACCCAAGGCGAGACCACGGCGACCGCATTGGTCAGCAGGACCATCAGGATGCCTACGGCTATCCGTCCCCGATACAACCTCAGGTACGGCGCCAGATGCACGAGGGGATACTTCTGCGGAAGCCGCCGACGGAGGTCACTGGACATCAAAACCCTTTATGTGCGGTATCGGCTGCCCGTCGGCAGCCAAAAAAGACACTTCGTACCCGTACAGGAAGGGGGAGTTTTTGTTGTATGTCAGCTTGAAGCTCGCAGGCTGCGAAGCCGGCAGCGGATTAGGCTCAAGCGGGACGATGACGGTATCGAGCAGCTGTCGATCGTTCCCCCAAATGTTCACGCGAGCTTGAGCGTTTTCGATTGCGCTCGCGGTCTGGTTCCATACCTCTCCCTGAAGAGAGAAGCCTTCGAAAGTCCGCTCGTAGACAAGTGCTGTCAGCCTCAGGGGAGATTCGTCGAGAGTGCGGACTGAGGCAAAGTTGTCAAAAAAGGGAAGCGGGAGAAAGCTGACAGCCAGAAAGAAGAATCCGGCCAGCAAGGCAGAAAGCACCATGGCGTGCCATGCGGTTTTGGCGCGGCTCGTTCCGGCAGGCCCTGATCGCAGCAAAAGTGCATAGGCCAGTATCAAGGCCAGAATGATCAGAAACGCCAGGAGTGAGTATCGAAATGAATTGTCCAGTATCTGCAAGGTCTTCTCTGTCACGATAAGTCCTCATTTGGTCGGGGGGCGTTCAGGTCCCACCACTTTGGGGATCGTCTGTTCGCTGTCCGGGACGTACTTTGGCTCACGCTCCCAGAATCCCTTCTTTCGCCTCGTCAGTTCGAAGCGTTCCCCGAAAAGCTGTTTGCCGTACCTTGTCAAGAGGTCAGTCTCGAGTTCACCGTTAGTCGGAATGGTAACCCAGCTCTGACCTCCGAGGAAGTCACGCTTAAGTGCCTTGATATTCGCGGCCGCTGTTACCAGAGTGACCTTCTCTTCGATGACCTGGATTTCTATCTCGAACTGATATTCCACCTTGACCCAGTCGGCATCCGGCAGTTTGGGCTTGGTCCCTATTTTAGCAATATGGCTGTCGGTCATCGGCCCCGAGGCGTACTCCCGATATTCCGTTCGAATTGTCCCCTTCACTCTTTCGCTCTGCTCGATGGTCATGCCGCGGCTCTGTAGCATCTCAAGCATCGCGTCCCAGGCCGGTTGAAAGGGGATATTAAGTCGGAGCGGGTCGGGAATCTCGCCCCGAAGCAAACTGAAAATAAACAGTATACATATAACACGACCGAGAGTGAGGACCACCGTTCGCATCATCGTCATAGTCTAATTCAGAAGGGCTTCGTTTGTAAGGCGGATCAGGCGGAAGTGGATTGGGATCAGAAAAGCATTTTCCATTTTCCATCGTTCATTTTCCATTTTCCATTTCAGCCATCTGTTCGATCGCGCCTGTCTCGGGAGGTTCCTTACCAGCGGCTTTCGTAGGGTGGGCTTCGAATCCGCACCGCGCTTTTCGGGGCGGATGGAAACCCACCACTCTCCACCCAGCGTGCACTTTCCTTGCAGGGTCAGTTGCACCGATACGGCTCGTTGGGTGCCAATTGGTGGGTTTCAATCCGGCCGG
>DAOTAI010000299.1:4028-6368 GCA_035593865.1 Acidobacteriota bacterium | reverse complement strand
CGAATCCGCTCACTCGTCTCAGCCTTAACGAGTGGGCTGTTGCGCAGGGCTCGTGACACGGTTGGATGGGACACTCTTGCGGCTTTCGCCACGTCTTTTATGGATACTCGCTTCATGAGGAAGGCTTTAATTTTACACGTGTACAAACTGCCTTGACAACACCAGATTACTTAGAATACGTTAAAGTTAATTCCCTAAGTGGCACCCCAGGCCCAGGCGGGATTCGGCTGATTGTCTAAAATCAAACACCCGACACTCTTGTTTTCGACTCATTGTTTTCAGCCCGACAGCAGGCCTCGCCTTGGCAACCGGCAAGCGCCGGGGCAGGGCACTCGGTGAATTCCTGGTCAGGGAGCATTGGGAGGTGGGGGGATGATCGTCGGACGGCCGAATCAATGGAGGGCCTATGAGAGCAAAAGAGCCTAGATCTGTAGTGGCCAGGGTCGTGCCCGGGTTGACCGTTGCAGCCTTACTTGCAATCACACCCCTTCTGGGTCAAACCGGTGCGAACACAGGTCTTCAGGGCAGGGTGCTCGATCAGAGCGGCGGGGCAATTCCAGGGGTCACTGTCACTGTTGCAAGGCAGGATACCGGGGAAGCGCGGGTAGTGACAACTGCTGACACGGGCGAGTGGGAAGTCAGGTTCCTGACCCCCGGTGTTTACTCCCTTGTTTTCGAAATGACGGGGTTCAAGAAATTGACCCAGACGGGCGTCCATGTAACGACATCAGAGATGGTGACGGTGAACGTGACGATGGAATTGGGCGAGCTCGGGCAAACTATAGAGGTCACGGCTGACGCTCAGATGGTGTCGTCGACCTCGGCCACTGTGATTAAGACTCTGGATAAGCGTGAGCTGGAGGCTCTTCCAACGTCCTCGCGCAATTTCACGCAGCTGCTTGTCATCGAACCTGGTGTTTCGGCCGATATCAGTGATTTGTTATCGAACGACAACGCCTCCATTTCACCCAGTGTGAACGGCGCCCGGACCACCAACAACAGCTTTGTATACAACGGAGTGGATGTGACGAATCTGCTCTGCTGTAATGATGTGACCGGAGGATCAGGCGGGTCGCTGTCGCGTAACATGGCGCCGGCGCCGGAAACTCTGGAGGAGGTCAAGCTTCAAACCAGCCTGTTCGACGCAGCCACGGGCCGCAACGGCGGCGGGAATTTCCAGCTGGTCTCTAAGAGCGGCACCAACGAGTTTCACGGCAGCGTCTACTGGTACTTGCAGAATGACAAGTTAATTGCCAACGAGTTCTTCTACAACCGGGCGGGGATCGAACGGCCGACCCTGCGGCGAAACGAAGCAGGCTTCACCCTTGGCGGACCGATCATCAAGAACAAGACCTTTTTCTTCGGCTCATACCAGGGAACCCGTGCCGTAACTTCTTTTGTAAATGAGGCAAGCAACACCGTCAGGATGCCACAAGCCCTGACTGACGATCGTTCCGACGCGGCCATCGACAGGTTTGCGGAGGCGGTCTGGCGGCCGGAAAGCGGTCCCTTTGACCCGTCGGTCATTAATCCGATTTCGAGAGCGCTGCTGAAGGCACAGTTTCCGGACGGCACCTACCTGATTCCCTCCGGAGACAAGGGAACCAACTGCACTCTGCTGGAAGATCAGAACGCGCCGAGCTGCCAGGTGACGAGGGTAATACCGGCGACTTTTGAGCAAGACCAGTTCTCCATCGGGATAGACCATCAACTGACCGCTAACAACAAGATGAGCGGGAAGTTTTTCTTTTCGGATCAGCCCAGCGTGGATCCGTTGTCATCAGGGGATGCTTTGTCCCGACATGAGGTAGAGGAGCACACGGCGCAGCGAAGTCTTTCCATCACCAACGTTCACATCATCAACCCTACGACTATCAACGAGTTCAGAGCAGGGTTTTTCCGCAACGACAACAGCACTTTTGCGGTGCCGTATTTCAAGAACGCAGATTTTGGGTTGAACAATCCGCTCGCGGGGATAAGGCCCGATCTTTCTCACTTTGAGATCGCCGGGTCGGTGGACGCGGGTGATGACATTCAGTTCGGAACACCGGGTGACGATACTCGCGACGTACAGAATACCTTCGTCTATGGTGACACGCTCTCGTTCACGAGAGGCAGACATTCCTTGAGAGTGGGCGGCGAGTTTCGGCGTCACCACCTGAACGGCAACCTGCAGGAAGACAAGCACGGGCGTATCAGGACTGAAAGCTGGCATGAGTTTATGACCGTTGGTTTTGCGGACCCTGCCGACAGGGGGCGGGCGCGACAGATTAACGACATTATTCTGAACTATGGGGAAACCATTCGTGGTTACCGAATGTCGGATTTCAATGCCTTCCT
>DAOTAI010000299.1:0-4018 GCA_035593865.1 Acidobacteriota bacterium | reverse complement strand
TTGTTGAGACCTCCGTCTTCAAGCGGCCAGGAGGGATTTCAATGCCTTCCTGGCCGATGACTGGAGACTGACCTCCAACTTGACCTTGAACCTTGGAGTTCGCTGGGAGTATTTCGGCTATCCCTACGAAGTCAACGGACTGCTCAGCTCTTACGATTACCAGGCGGCGCTGGCTACGGGTCAGGCAGCCGACGGATTCCTGTTCGCGTCGAACTTCAAGCCGGAATCGATTCCCGGCGGCGTAGACGCGAATCTGCGTCTGGCCGACAGCCGAAGCATACAGAGCGGGGATTTCAACAACATCATGCCTCGCCTCGGTTTTGCCTGGTCCCCAAGAGGCAACGATCGTTTCGTCATCCGTGGCGGCTACGGCATTTTCTACGAACGTATTTCGGGTGCCTTTGCCAACTCTCTGAGAATGTCGGCCCCGTTTTTGCGAGAAGCGCAGTTCAGCAGCTTGGGTGACTACAATCGTTGGCCGGCGGATGTTTCGGCGCTTCCCTTTCCTGACTTTTTCATTGGTTTCGACGACGGGGAACCGCAATTGAGAGGAACCAATAACCCAGACGAAGAGTTTGAAGCCTTCGAAACCCAGGTTATTGATCCAAATCTGGCAACTCCGTATTCGCAGCAGTGGAGTCTGAACATCCAGTGGGAGTTCGTCCCCAACTGGCTGCTCGAAGTCGGATATACGGGATCAAAGGGAACCAAGTTGCTTCAAATCGCCAACGCGAACATGGGCATTGATGTCGATACCATCGGCTTTCTGCCGCGTCCCGGAGTTCCCGGAGGCGGGTTTATCGGCAATTACTATGACTTGATCGATGACGAATTCGTAAACACCACGACACCTCCTGACTGGTGCGACCTGACCGATGATCCCGGAGACTGCACGATAGGTGCCGAACTTCGGGCGCCGGTGCTGGGTTTTGATGAAGACGAAGGTGTCAACACTCTCTACTCCAATGCAAATTCGATCTACAACTCGCTGCAGGCCAGCCTTCAAAAGCGATTCGGTCACGGTCACATGTTCAACGTCAACTACACCTTCTCCAGATCGATCGACACATTCTCCGATGAGAGTGACTTCCAGATCCAACACGACCAGAGAAATCCGCATTTAAACCGGGGCCTTTCCGATTTCCACCGCAAGCATCGGCTGGTTTTCAGCGGCACTTGGGACCTTCCGTTCAGGGGACACGCGGTGTTCGAAGGCTGGTCGCTCAGTGGTATTGGTACTTTCCAAAGCGGCACACCGATTACGGTGATTGACGACGATTTCAGTGCTTTCCTGTTTGAGACAAGCGACCCTAGGCCGAATCTGGTTGGCACTCACAAGGACCAGACTACGCCCGGGCCGGTCAACCAGAGGATAGACAACTATCTGAATCGCGACGCTTTTGCGAGTTCCGGTCCGTATTTTGGCAACCTGGGACGCAATACCGTTATAGGTCCCGATCAGCGCCGGGTTGATCTGGTGTTGTCGAAAATCACGCCGATTAGGGAAGGAATAACTCTCGAGCTGCGCGGGGAGTTTTTCAATGCTTTCAATACCGTAAGCTTCCGCAACCCGGAGAATGACATGACTGAATCATCCTTCGGGGAGATTGAAGCGACTCGCGGCGGCCCGCGCGTGATTCAGCTAGGGCTGAAACTGAAGTTTTGACCCGGGCGGTGGAACTGACACAATACACGCACTTCAAGGAGTGAAACAGAAGTGTAATAATTTCAGTACTATGGCCAACAGTGCGGATTTTTCATCCCTGAAGGACCATCGGTATGTCAGCCTGACCACTTTTCGGAAAACGGGCAAGCCGGTTGCCACCCCTGTCTGGTTCGCCGGCGATGCCCGACGCATCTATGTCTGGACTAATGCCGGCTCCGGCAAGGTCAAGCGACTGAAGAACAACCCAAAGATCACGCTGGCCCCTTGCACTTACAACGGTAAAGTCCTGGGACCGGAGATCGGCGGAACAGCGGAGATACTGCGCGACTCTCAGGAGGAGGAGCAGTTGGCCGAGCGGAGCCTGAGGGCCAAGTATGGTTGGCAGTGGCGGATCGGGCGCTTTTTCTCTGGCGCCCTTCGCCGCCACTCCGTATTCCTGCGGATCAAGGCGGCCAGTTAAAAAGGAGGTTCAGTCTTGAGTGTCCAATGATTGTGGCCGGACTTTCCCAGGGTCCGCGAACGCACACCCGATCGCGTTGCCGGACTCGCGGAGCAGCAATTCGCCCGGCCCCATTGGCCTGAACACGTGTACAGCAGTCGCTTGACAAGCAATTTCATCTTGCCTTAACCTCGGAAGAGCTTGCCGCGATACGATTTTGCCCGACCGGAACCAGTCGGCAGCAATCGTAGAGTTGTGACATCCGTTCAAGGCCCTGACGTGAGATGAGGATTATATGTTCACAATCCTGTTGCTGGCATGGTTTGCTCTTTTGGAGCCTGTTGCGGATGTAACCGCGGCTCTGGCTACCGCTTCAGTACCTGACGACCCTGATGACCCCGCGATTTATGTGCACCCGTCTGATCCCGCAAGGAGTCTGATTCTCGGAACAAATAAAGTTCGCGCGCCCGGCGGTGCCCTGGTGGTCTACGGCCTGGACGGGAGAATCCGCCAGACAATCGATAATCTTGACCGACCGAATAATGTAGACGTCGAGTATGGGTTGATGCTGGGCGGGCAGCCGACAGATATCGCAGTTGTTACCGAGCGCCTTAAACACCGCCTCCGCGTGTTCCGGATTGGACCGGAGGGGGAATTGACCGATATCGGCTCCCCGACTGGCCTTCAGGTTTTGGAAGGCCGTCAAGGAGAAGGCGCCGAGCCGATGGGAATCAGTCTGTACAAGCGGCCGCGTGACGGCGCAGTCTTCGCCGTTGTTGCCCCCAAGACGGGTCCAAGTGAAGGCTACTTGTGCCAGTATCTTCTGGAGGACGACGGCGCGGGCAAGGTCCAGGCCAGGAAGGTGCGAGAATTTGGCAGTTTCAGCGGGGGTGACAGTGAGATTGAAGCAATTGCTGTCGATGACGCCCTCGGGTACGTGTATTACTCCGATGAGTCGGACGGCATTCACAAGTATCATGCCGATCCGGACCATCCCGAGGCCGCGAGGAAACTGGCGCGGTTCGGAACCGAAGGTTTCAAGGCCGACCGTGAGGGGATCGGCATTTACGCCAGGGACGATGGTACCGGGTACATTATCTGTACCGACCAAGTGGAGGGGAACAGCGAGTATCGGATTTTCCGGCGTGAGGGTGCTGCCGGAAATCCTCACGATCATTCCGAGGTAATTAAGGTTGTGCGGGGCGGTGCGGACAGTACTGACGGCCTGGAAGTGACATCGCAGGCTGTAGGACCGGCTTTCCCGAACGGCCTGATGGTGGCCATGAACAGTCAACCGCGCAACTTCCTGGTTTTTCGATGGGAGGATATTGCTGCGGCCGGTGCCGTCAAGCTGAAGGGCCGATGATTTCAGACGGATTTGCCTAAGGAGACATTCAACGCCATGAAAAAACATGCTTTGTTCATTTTGCTTCTGGTCTTTTCGGCTTGCGGCCGCTCCCAAGAGCAGGCGCGCAACGTGATTCTGTTCATCGGCGATGCCGGCGGGATTTCTGTTTATACGGCGGCGGCTCATTACAAGGGCCAGGCGCAATCGCTTTTTATTCACAAAATGCCTCATCACGCGCTCTCGGACACTTCGTCAGCATCTCATCTCGTCACGGACTCCGCGGCGGGAATGACCGCGCTCGTCACAGGCCGCAAAACCAACAACGGGGTCATTTCACAGGGACCAGACGCGGTGCGCGGCAAAAAGGACGGCCAGACGCTGAAGACTATCCTCGAATATGCCGAAGAACGTGGCCTTTCTACCGGGGTAGTGACAGATGATAAAGTGGCCGGTGCGCCTCCGGGTGCCTGCTACTCTCACTCGAATGATCGCAAGAAGACCGGGGAGATGTTCGCTCAGCTTCTCCAGCCGGCTTACGGTGATGGAGTCGATCTACTCATTGGTC
>DAOTAI010000005.1:0-34634 GCA_035593865.1 Acidobacteriota bacterium | reverse complement strand
GGTCGGCCCGTCCAGGCTGAGCGCCATCTGAGCCAGGCCCGCGTCCTTCAAGTCACGAATCAGATCTCGAGTGAGCAGGGGAGTCGCCGCCGGAATAGTCGCCATCCTCATCCCAGTTTTCGTGCCGTGGAGGACCAAGTCGCATAAATCCGGTCGCTTGGCCGGATCTCCACCGGACAGGACGCAGATGGGAGTACCCATCTCGGCCAGTTCCGTCAGCAGTGCAAACCCCTGTTCGGTCGTCAGCTCATCGGCTGAGCGCTCAGGAATGGCCTCGGCCCGGCAGTGACGACAGGCGAGGTCGCAAGCTCGGGTCGTTTCCCAGATCGCAACGAATGGAGTCTGGGCGAAATCAATGGCTGATGGTTGTGGTAGCCGCGAATGATGATGGTGTGCCGACACAAATTCCTCCGGCTGACTGGAAGTAGTTCACCCCTTGCCCCGGGTAATCCGCCGGGAGCGAAACCCTGCGGATTAAGCGGATTATTCATTCATACCAGCTTGTGTATGTTACCTCAAAAGTGCTAGGCTACGCTGGAAGCGATTTGATATTGAGTTTCATTATCGTTCAGACTGTTACTCAGGATGTTTACATAGAAATATATGATCTATTTACAAACGGAGCGACTTGTTGCTCCGAAAAAGGTCGTCCTGGTTGGTAATCCCAACGTCGGGAAATCCGCCGTATTTGCCCGCCTAACCTCCCGTTATGTCACCATTTCCAACTACCCGGGAACCACCGTTGATTTGTTCCGCGGGCGAGCACGCATTCAGGGGCGGGATTATGAATTCATCGACACCCCCGGCATACAGGCGCTCCATTCGCAATCCGAAGACGAACGTGTGACGAGTAATGTGCTGAAGAGCGAGAAGCCGGATCTGATTCTGCAGGTCGCCGACGGCAAAAACCTGAGGCGCACTCTGCTTCTGACGGCCCAGCTGGCTCGGCTGAAGTGCCCTCTCCTGCTGGCTTTGAACATGAAGGATGAATGCGATGAGAGGGGCATACAGATTGACGCCGACGCCTTGTCGCGGCGAATCGGCATCCCGGTCGTTCAGACGACAGCCATAACGGGTGAGGGCTTTTCTGAAATTATCAATCACCTTGACTCCCAGGCTTTTTGCTCTTTGAACGGCCACCCGCCTTCCGAGTGGGTAGAAGAGATTCTCCATGCAGTTCGACGCACAGACGAGGGGGAAGACCGCTGGGATCGAACGAAGACGAATCTTTGGTCGGCTGCGGTTGTTCTTGGAGCACTGATTCATATTCAAAACTACGTCGGTGCCTGGTGGGGAATGCCGACGCTCTACAGCTCGCTGGAGGGTTGGCTCCCTTCCGGCGAAGGATTGGCTGGAACCGCCCGGGAAGCGGTCCGCCTGCTTATTGCGTTCCTGCTCCCCGTGCTTTTGCCTTTCCTCCTGGCGCTGAAGGCCAATACCCGGTTTAATGATCGGTTCGGCATCTGGGTGCGCCGGTTTTCAACCGGTATTCCTATTCTCGCTGTTACGCTTTCGGTCGTTTACCAGATGGTAGGAAATCTCGGGGCCCAGGTCCTGGTAGACCTGTTGGAAAACGGTTTGTTTGGCGGGTATTTGACGCCAATGCTGCGCGGCCTCGTCCCCACCGGACTGGTACATGATTTCCTGCTGGGCGAATACGGCGCTATCTCCGTGGGGCTCACGTACGGGATTGCGATCGTTTTGCCTGTTGTGGCCAGTTTTTTCATTGCTTTCAGCTTTCTCGAGGACAGCGGCTACCTGCCACGTCTCGCGGTTCTGTCCGACCGCGTCTTTCGATTGATGGGGCTGAACGGCAAGGCTTTCCTGCCTATGATCCTCGGCCTCGGATGCGTCACCATGGCCACGATGACGACTCGCATTCTGAACTCCAAGAAGGAAAGGCTGGTTGCGACGATTCTGTTGGCGCTCGGTGTTCCCTGTTCCGCCCAACTAGGCGTCATTCTCGGTATTGTCACCGGGATTTCTCCCCTGGCGACAACTGTCGTATTCGGAACCGTCCTGCTTCAGCTTTTCGTCGTCGGACTGGTTTTGGCGCGCATACTGCCGGGCCAAAGGAGCGACTTCGTCCTCGAAATCCCGCCCATTCGATGCCCGGACTGGAAGAACATCGCCAGAAAGACCGGTTTGAGGGTCAAATGGTTCCTGAAAGAAGCGTTGCCCCTGTTCGTACTCGGCACCATAATCCTTTTCCTGCTCGATCGCTTGAGCCTGCTCGGATACATGATTGCGGCCGTTCAGCCCGTTGTCACGGGGCTTCTTGAGCTGCCGTCCAAGACCGCCACTGTTTTCTTCCTGGGGTTCCTGCGGCGCGACTACGGTGCGGCAGGGTTGTTCGATATGGCCCGAAGCGGGTTGCTGACAACTCAGCAGATCGTCGTCAGCTTGACGGTCATGACGCTTTTTGTTCCGTGCATCGCTAACTTCTTCATGGTGATCAGGGAGCAGGGACTCCGCAATGCTCTCCTTATCACAGCCTTTGTCAGTATCTACGCGGTTTCAGTCGGTACAGTTCTCAACTTCCTCATCAATACGCTGGGGTTGGTTCTTTGACGACGGAATCTGGAGTCAAACTCACTGAGCTGCGGCCGGGGGAAAAAGCGAAACTGTTGTTCATGACGCCTGAGGTCGAATTGCGACTCTTTGGTTTCGGACTTTTCCCCGGCATTGAGATCGAAATGATTCAGCGCTTCCCGAGCTACATTATCCGTTGCGAGCAAACCGAAATCGCTCTTGAGACCTCCGTCGCCAGCCAGGTTACTGTCTCAAAACCAACGATCTGATTACTTCACTTTTTCCGTGCCGGCCGCTGTCGTTGTTTTTTCGCGTCATCGGCCGGTGTATTGGCCTCGTTGAGCAGGGGCCATGAGACGTACAGAATTAGCGCAATGAAAAAAAGCGGTATGAGCAGGTAAGCGATGTTCATACCGTAATCTCCTCCTTCAGGGTCTGGGGCTGGATGTCTCGGACTGGCTCTTTCGGCGGTTTAGGAGTAGACGGGAACAGGGCATAAATACTGCCTGCGAGAATCATGATTCCCCCTGCCCACAGGAAAGCGATCAATGGATTCACATTGATTCTCACCGTCACTGTGCCGTTCTCCTCCCAACCAAGAAGAACGACGTAGAGATCCCGAGCGAGGCTGGAAGCTATGGCGATTTCCGTCTGTGGCTGCTCAAACTTGAAGTGAAAGTGCTTCTCAGGTCGCACTTCTTTGATGAACCGGTCTCCCTGGAAAAGATTAATGCGAGCATAAACAACATCTTTATTTACGTCCCGGCGTTCGGAAAACTCGATCAACTCGGCTGTATATTCCCCGAACCGCGCTTTTTCTCCCTTCTCCAGGACCACGTCATGCTCTTCGCTGAAGGAGGAACTTGCCAGGATGCCGATGAAAGCGACCGCCACTCCCATATGAGCAAGCAGTGCCCCGTAATGGCGCTTCCTAGCCCGGACCTGACGCAGCAGGCCCGAGAAAACATGTTCTCCAGACGACCGGGCATCCAGGAAGGCGCTTCGGCCGACATCGATCAGCAGACTGGTGATAACCAGCACGGAAATGGCAAAGAAGGCCAAGGCTATCGGCTGGCGGATACCCGCCGCAAAAAGAACGACAGCGGCGGCCAGCGCCAGGAGGATGGGGCCCGCCAGCATCCGGCCAAGCAGTGGAAAGTCGAACTTCCGCCACTTCAGCCAAGGACCGAGGGCGATCAAGAAAAGGACGGCCAGGGCGAGCGGCCAGGTCGTGCGGTTGAAAAACGGCACACTCACCGCCAGCTTAGTACCGCTAAGGGCTTCAACGACAGCCGGATACATGGTGCCCCACATCACTGTAATGGTGAGGGCGAGAAACAGCAGGTTCACCAACAGAAAAGCGCCTTCGCGGGATGCGAGAGAGAGTATGCTCCTTTCTGCCCGGGTTTCCTGGCTTCTGGCGATCAGAAGCGCCAGGGATAAGATTGTCGAAGAGACCATGAAGGCGATAAACAGCGGACCCATGTTGGAGTCGGCGAAGGCATGGACGGAAGAGACGATCCCGCTGCGTGTCAGGAAAGTGCCAAAAATGCAAAGCTCAAACGTCAGGAATATCAGGGCATAGTTCCATCGTTTGAATAGGCCTTCCCTCTGCTCGACCATTACCGAGTGCAGGAAAGCCGTGGCCACTAACCAGGGCATCAGCGAAGCATTTTCGACCGGATCCCAGGCCCAGTAGCCGCCCCATCCCAGCTCTATATAGGCCCAATAGGCGCCGAGCAGTATGCCAGCTGTAAGAAAGGCCCAGCTGATCAGAGACCACCTCCGGCTCAGTTTCGTCCACTCGGCGTCCCGTTTCTTGAGTGCGAGAGAGGCAATCGAAAACGCAAAGGGTACGGTAAAAGCGACGTAACCGAGATACAGGAAAGGAGGGTGAAGCACCATGAAGAAATTCTGCAGTAGAGGGTTCAGGCCTCTTCCATCCGGGGGAACCTGCGCCAGGGTGTCGAAGGGGTTGGCCGTGAAGAGCATCACCGACAAAAAGAAGTGCTGAACCCCGACGATGACCGCGATGACATAGGGCAGATAATCTTTGTGTTTGTTGCGGTTTTGAAGGAGAACAAGCGTCGCAAAGACGGCCAGGAGAAGCGTCCAGAGGAGCAGAGAGCCGGCCTGCCCGCCCCAGAAGGCGGTCAATGTATAAATCAACGGAAGGTCCCGGCTGGTATAGGACGCCACGTATGCAACTCGAAAATCGCGGCTAACGAGCAACACCAGTAGCGCGATGGAGGCCGCGCTGATCAAAAGAAAAGAAGCGAGAGTCGCGCGGTAGCCCGACTCTCGCAGGCTATTCCGGCTGCGTCGCGAAAACCAGAGCGCAGCAATCGCAAAAAGGCTCATCGCCCAGGCAAAGACCAAAGAGTAATGGCCGAGTTCAATCATGAGAAACCCCGGGGACTAACGCTGCAATTTCTTGATACAAGAGAGAAGCTGTAATGTTGAACAGTTTTTGGGAAGGCAGTAATCGCAATACGACTTGCCTACCGGCGCAGCCTCGCCAGTCATAAGCAGGATCGGGGAGCGGCGCTGAAACCAGCTGAGATATTTCTCGCAATCGCAGCTTGCCTTCTTGATGGCTTCGGTATCAAGGATGACGAGGACAGCGTCGGACTGATCGATTTCAAGAAACGAGTTTTCAATTGAGTCGGACAGGAGGACCACATACCCCGCGCCTTCGAGACACCATCGAATCGCGCGAAGAAACGATTCGTCGGGGCTTATGGCCAGAATCTTCCGCACGCGGCTTGGAGGTGCACCGCACGTTCCAATTGGCCGAAACTGCGCAAAGTCTGAATGGTACACAGTCAGGCCCGACGGGCTGTGGCGATAAGCAGGGTGAAAACACGCAGCGTGGGCGTAAATGGGTTATATGCACCTCGAAATCTGCTTGGTTGTCAAGATGCTTGTGCTGGACTATCGAAGAGTAGCCTGTTGTCGGGGCGGCTTTTGGGAAGTTAGATACTCCAGTACTTGGCTCACAGTCTGCCTGGCGGAGCGGATGCAGTCGGGTATGCCGACGCTGTGATAGAAAGGTCCGGTAAGGAACAGGCCCGGGCGGCTTTGCAGTTCTTGGGAAATCCGGTGGAGTTTCTGCGAATGTCCCAGTGTCATTTGCGGCATGCACTTTCCCAGATGCGTGACCCGGAAGAGGCAGGGCGGGGAGGAGATCGAAAGCAGACGGCTGACCTCCTGGTGCGCTCGTTCGGCAACCTCCTCATTTGAGGGAAAGGTTCTGGGTCTCCGCCCGTCATGAACGGCACATCGGAGCAAAACGGAATCCTCAGGGCATCGCCCTTCAAACTTCGTGCTTACCCAAGTGCAAGCGTCCAGCACCTGGGACTCCCCTTCAGGGGTCACAAAACCAAACCCCCGAAGCGGATGCGAGAATTCCGAGCGTTTGTATCCGAGATAGATCAATGACGTCGAGGTGTAATGAATGCTTGCGAGCTCCGCTGCGGTCTCCGGTGATACCGAACTCAGAAGCTCTGCCGCGCCATGGGCGGGGACACAGACAATCAAGCTCTCATAGCACTCGTTCAAGTGGCCGTCTCTCAGCCAGAATCCGCCTGCACGTTGTTCGAGTCGCAGCCCCGCGACTCCAGTGTGAACCACGATGTTGCTGGGAAGGGCCTGAACCAAGGCTTCAACCAGAGTCTGCATGCCTGATCGCAGAGTCATGAAAAACGGCAGGTTCGAACCTCCTGCTTTTTTCTTTTGTCGGCGTAAACCGTTCCACAAACTCCCGTATTTCTGCTCGATGCGATACATGTCCGGCAAGGCACTGGCGGTGCTCAGCTGATCGACGTCACCTCCATAAATCGCCGAAACCAAGGGCTCGGCCACCCGTTCGGTCAGCTCCTTTCCGAGTCTTCGCTCCAGGAAGGCTCGGATGGTTATCTCGCCGCGGCTCCTCGGGACGAAAGGCTCGAGTATAGCGCGCAATTTCCCGGGCGTTGAGAGTAGGGTAGAGGCCATGAAGGGGCGAACGCGGACGGGCGCAAGAAAAGCCATGCCATCCGGCAGTGGATAAAGCTGTCCCTGGTGCACAACACAGGTTTGACGGACGTGGTCGTTGGATCCGATCAACTCATCGCCAAGCCCGAGTTCCTTCGCCAGCAGCATTGCTTCCGGCTTATAGGGAACGAAATTTTCCGGCCCCCATTCGAACAGAAATTCGCCGGATTTCTCCGTCCGAATGACGCCCCCCAGTCGATCGGACTTTTCAAAGAGGTCAACCTCCATCTCGAATCCCTTTTGCTCGGCCTCCTTGGCCAGATAATACGCGGCCGAAAGGCCGGAGATCCCCGCGCCTACCACCGCAACCCGCTTGCGAGAACTCATGAAGATGAAATTGTATCAAATGGGTGTTGTCGACCGTGCTCGGGAGCGAAATAGCGAAGCAGGAGGCTGACCAGTGGTATTGGCTCAGCGTTGGCCGAAATTCGGCACCACCGGGCCTCCTGCGGTAAGAGGTGAGAATGCGTTGTTGCTTGCTGTGTTAATAACATTTCTAAGTCTAAAGTCAAGACTTTTTTTGATGCTCGAGTAACCACTCGACGGTGGGTCCTAGACGCCCGAAAAAAGGCTTTTACTTTGTTTGAAAACGGTTCTACAATCACGCCCTAGCAAGTCGCGAGGAGTGTTGAATTATTCACCAAGATATGGGGAATCGGGGCGTTCCCGGTCTTTCGTAGTAATTAATGCGTTGAAAATAACTACTTCATATCTGGTTCAGCCTCCTCACAAACGGCCCTACTAACGGAGGAGTTGTATGACGAAAAAGGCCTTGTACCAGTTGCTGAGTGTGGCCTTCCTGTTGGTAGTTCTGGTAGGGTTGTCGGCCGCAACACTGGAGCAGCTGAGCTTCTCCAAGTTGGACAAACGTTATTACCTGACGAGCCAGCAAATCGCCTTCATCCGTCCCGGCCTTAAGCTGGTAGTTCAGGACGTGAGCGTTGCGGCCGATCGCAGTGTGTCCGTGACCTACCAAATCACTGACCCCAAGGGATTGCCACTGGATCGCGATGGAATCCTGACGCCTGGCGCCGTTAACACGGCCTTTACTCTGGCCTACATACCCAGTGACTCGAATCAGTATGTGGCGTATACGACTCGAACCCAAACGAGTCCTATTACGAATGTGAGTGCCGTGCAGGGAAGCACCGACAGCGGTGGTATCACGGAAAAACTCGGCGATGGTGTTTACCGGTACACTTTCAAAACTAAACTTCCTGAGGGGTTTGACGCCTCGGCCACCCATTCGATCGGTTTGGTTTTTTACCGTGATCTGTCGGAGTTCGATTTGGGAACGTACGCGGTCAACGAAGTGGTGCACTTCCGACCGGACGGCGGCGAGGTGACCAAAGTCCGTGACGTCGTGACCACAGAGACCTGCCTGAAGTGTCACGACGAGAGAACCTTCGGCTTTCACAGCCGCGGCGCAAGGCAGACCGTCGAAGTGTGCGTGCTCTGTCACAATCCACAGACAATTGATCCGGATACCGGGGAAAGCCAGGACATGGCGGTTTTCATCCACAAGATCCACCGCGGGCACACCTTGCCAAGCGTAGTAGCGGGGAAACCGTACGTGATCATCGGCAACCAGCAGAGTGTGCATGATTACTCGCACGTTGGCTATCCTCAAGACATCCGTAATTGCGAAAGCTGTCACGATCCGGAAGCGGGTGCGACGCAGCATGAAGCCTATTTGCTGCGTCCGACCCGCGCTGCTTGTGGTTCATGCCACGACGATGTGAACTTCGCAACTGGCGCCAACCATGCGAACGGTTTGGTCCAGACCTCGGACAGGTTCTGCGCGAACTGCCACTGGCCGGAAGGCGAACTGGAGTTTGACGCCTCGATTAAGGGAGCGCACGTCATTCCGACCAAGTCGACACAGTTGCCGGGTGTTAATTTGGAGATCGTTGACGTTGTCAATACGGCTCCGGGCCAGAACCCGACCGTCAAGTACCGCTTGACCAACCGGGACGGCGATCCGATTCTCCCGACCGAACTGAACTCCTTCAGCCTGCTTCTGGCGGGACCGACTACGGATTACAAGACTCTCATCCGGGAATCTGCAGCTGCCGATTCGGTGGCGGTTGGAGATGGCTTCACCTACACCTTCAAGACGCCTCTTCCGACTACGGCGACCGGAACCTTCTTCGTGTCCGGCGACGCCTACCGCAACGTCACGATCAATCCGGGCCAGGTCAAAGAGCAGACCGTCCGCGATGCGGCGACCAATCCACTCAAGTATTTCGCGGTAACCGATGAAACACCACAGCCGCGGCGCCAAGTCGTGAGCGACGCGAAGTGCGACAATTGTCACGGGGATCTGGCACTGCATGGCGGCCAGCGGTTCAACCCGGAGTATTGCGTCGTGTGTCACTTCCCGTCGGCAACGGATGAAATCCGCCGGCCGGCGGAAGAGATGCCCGCTCGGAGCATCGACCTGAAGTTCATGGTTCACAGGATCCACATGGGTCACCGGCTTACACGCGATTACTCTCTCTTCGGGTTTGGCAACAGCAGGCACAATTACAACGAGATCGGTTATCCGGCCGATCCTGCCAATTGCGCGAAGTGCCATGAGGGGACGAGCTATGAAATCCCGTCCGCTGGTATTGAAGCTACCGTTGACGGGCAGGAATTCTACAGCCCGATTCCGCCCAACTCCGCGGCATGTCTTGGTTGTCACGACACTCTGGACGCGGCCGCGCATACTTACCTGAATACCGCCAATTTCCCCAACGGCGTGAAGGGTGAGTCCTGTGCGGTCTGTCACGGACCCAACGCGCAGTTTGCGGTAGCCAAGGCCCATGCCAGATAACGAGACTCAAGCATGAGGGATTACGGAAGAAGGATGAAGAAGTAAGGTACACGTGATGCAGAACGGGCGCAGTTTGCCTCTCAGCATCATTGGCGGATCCTGGTTCCTTCGTCCTTCTTCCGATTTGTTTTTTTCGCCTGCGGCGCTTCGTCCTTCAATGTGTTCTTTTGGCAGCGCTTAAGCGCCATCTTGTATTTTGGTAAAGTGAGCGAATATGTACCCGCTGATCATTGGTTTACTGCTTCTGTCCGGTGTGTTTTACCAGAACCAGCCAGCCCCGCAAGAGCCCGCTCCGCAGGGCGAAGAGGCGCAGGATGCCGGCGAGCCGCCAACCAAGGTCGGTAATGAAACCTGCCTTGCCTGCCACGATATCGCTGCGGATTTCGCCCACACACCACACGCGAGCCAAGAGTGTGAAGCGTGTCATGGTCCGGGAAGCACTCACGCTGATTCCGGTGGCACTGACTTAAGCGTGAGTTTCAAGGCTCATCCTCCCCGCTGGGCTAATCGCCAGTGTCTTAGCTGTCATGGGAAGGATCCCGACGTGTCCGATTTCACCAAGGCTGCGCATGGCCGGAATGGGCTATCATGCATTTCCTGTCATGAGGCGCATCCGGAGCGGGTGCGATTCGGGCTGCTCAAGGCTGAACAAGTAAACCTGTGTATCGACTGCCATCAAACGACGAAGGCCGATTTCTTGAAGCCGTTCCATCACCCCGTCCTTGAGGGCACCATGCAGTGCAGCGACTGTCATTCGCCTCACCAGGAGAATCTGAGGCCGATGACGCGCACGGTTGCCGGATCGCCTCAGACCTGCATCTCGTGCCATGCAGACAAGCGAGGGCCTTTCATTTTCGAGCATGTGCCGGTGCGGGTAAACAACTGCGAGTATTGTCACCAGCCGCATGGCGCCATGAATCAGCGCATGCTGCGACGAAACGAAGTGCATATGTTGTGTCTCGAGTGCCACAGCATGACGCCCAGCGTTCTGACGGCTCAGCCGCCGGCCTTTCATGACTTGCGAAGCCCGCGCTTCAGGGAATGCACGGTCTGTCACCGGGAAATTCACGGTTCAAACGCTAATCCGGACTTTCTGAAGTAGAGGGACCCATGCGAATGATGTCATCCGATCCTCGTTTCAAGGTTGCCGGTTTGGTACTTAGCCTGCTTCCGTTGTTTTTGTCCGGTTACGCCCAAGATCAGGACTTGCGTTACCGCTTCACTCTTGATGCCGGGCACAGGTTTGAATCGGGTTTCAGGGGAAGCCGGGATTTATATCGCAGCCAGCTGGACTACGGCGAAGGACCCAAGCTTTTTAGGGCCAACTTCGAGATGTCTGCTCCGCAAGGCACTAATACGTTTTTCGACCGGATTCAGCTTCGACTCAATGATTGGGGTGGAGAGCCGCACACCTCGGCCAATTTCCGGATGTCGAAATCCGGGGCGTACGACCTGAAGTTCGACTACCGGGATGTACAGTATTTCAGTTCGGTGCCCAGCTTCGCCAACCCTTTCTTTGAACAGGGGAATCTTCAGAGCCAGCATATATTCGATATCGGTCAACGATATTCCCGTCTTGAGGTCAAATTCCGCCCGGATAAGGCGATAGCGCCTTTCGTTGCCTGGGACCGATCGGACCGCCGAGGACCGGTGAGGACGACGTTGAGCAGTGGTGGGGACGATTTCGTCATCGGATCGCATTTCGATACGACCTCGAATGATTTCCGGGCGGGTGTCAATCTCAACGTGTCGAGCTTTAATTTACTGCTCGAGCAGGGCATGCGGGTTTATCGCGAGCGGACCGATTACAGCATGACGGTTCCTCAAACAGGAAATTCCACGCGGCCGATTTTCGGAAGGGACATCATACTGGACAATTATCGAGCTGATACAGATTCGACGACCAATATCCCCTTTTCCAACGCGGTCGCTACCTGGCGGCCCTTGGATCAGCTGTTCCTGCGCGCCAACATGGCTTACAGTATGGCCACGCTCGAGCCCCACTTCTCGGATGCCCTCACCGGCGATTTCTTTTCACTTCCACAGGCGGCCTTCTTCCGGGGACAAACGCAACAAGTGTTCGGCCAGGCGAAGCGACCCAGTTTTTTTGGGGATTTCTCGGCCGAGTTCACGCCCTTTGAGCGCCTGAGAGTCATCGAGAATATAAAGACGTACAACTTTCACATTTCCGGACACGCGCTTTCGAACTTCGTCTATTTGCAGTTCGAGCCTGTTCTGGAGCTGGGAATTCGCGATCAGTTCTCGGAAATCGTGCCATTTGACTCCTTCATGTCATTTGACAACCTGACCCAGGAGTTGCAGGGTCTGTTCTCCGTGACTCCACGGTTAGTCGCACGCCTCGGCCATCGCTTTGAAAGACGAGAGATCGGTGTGCAGGAAGAATTTCGATTTGACCGGAACGTGCTTATCACCGGTCTTTCCTATGACTTCTCCATGCGGAACCGCATTTCTGCCGAATACGAATACGGAACGACCGACCGCCCGATCATCAGGACCGATGTCACGGATTTCCATCGGGCTCGGCTGCGCGGTCGGTTTTCACCATTCGAGGCTTTGGAGTTCAGCGGGAACGTGACCCTGTTCGACACCGATAATGACATTCCCGATTTGGATTTCACCTCGCGGCAGCGCAACTATGCGCTTGAGTTCACTTATGCCGCCACTCCCCGTATTTCGTTCTCCGGTGGCTTCGAGCGAAGCAACTTCAACACAAACATCTTTTACGTGATTCCGCAGACTCTGCAGCTGGACCGGTTTTTCTATCGTGAGAAAGGGAATTTCGGAAACGTCCTGGTGTCGCTTGTCCTTATCAGAAACGCCAGTTTGAGCCTCGGGTACTCGGTTTGGGGAACCACCGGTGATTTTCCGCTGAACTATCATCGACCGGTTGTCCGGCTCGAAGTTCCGGTCCACGAGCGGCTGGCATTCTATGGACAGTGGAATTACTACGACTATAACGAAAAAGTGCGGTTCCTGCCGCAGGATTATCGTACGAATTTGGCGACTTTCGGCTTTCGCGTAACGATGGATAAGCCGTAGGGGACGGTTGTGCCAGCAGGACCTTCAGCCGCCCGATGAAAGATGGATAGGCTTTACCAGTCATTTCGGTTGGTCCGTGGAACACGAGATGACCGGGTGGCTTTCGACCGACCCCGCCATTTTTCGGAGCAGTGGATTGGTGAAAATGGGTCGTTTAGCGTTTCAGTCGGTTTTCATAGCACTTGCATTCGTGGGTGCACTGACCGCACAGGACGATCAGAATCAGCCTTGCTATGACTGCCATGCGGAAGCGTCGATGTTTGAAGGCGCGGATGCAGCAAGAATGGTTGTGCTGCCCGATGTCTTCAATAACTCTGTCCATGGCAGTTTCGCCTGTGCTGACTGCCACCAGGATTTAGCGGGGGTGACCGACTTCCCTCATGCAGAGGACCTGGCGCCGGCAAACTGTGCTTCCTGTCATGAGGATGTGCAACAGGTCTACCAGACCAGCCTGCACTTCTACGCCCGAAATCGAGGCAATGAACGAGCGCCGGACTGTGCCGGTTGTCACGGTGCACACGACATTCTCCCTTCCAGTAACCCAGACGCGATGACCGCCAGACAGAATATTCCCCAAATGTGCGCGTCATGCCACGGGGAAGCGGGGCTCTTGACGGATCAACTGGTTCGACTGGAGAGAACCGCTGAAAGCTACGCCGCTTCAATTCATGGCCGGGCCGCCCGGATGGGGAACGTGTCGGCCGCAATTTGTACGGACTGCCACGGGGTGCATGACCTGAAGGGTCCGCTTGACCCGACTTCAAGCATTAACCCTCAAAACGTCGACAAGACGTGCGGCAAATGTCATGCCGAGGTACAGCAGCAATATGAACGGTCGATCCATGGCCGGGCGCTTCATGCCGGTATCAGGGAAAGCCCTACGTGCAATACCTGTCATGGTGAGCACTTGATCCTTTCTCCTGGTGATCCTCAGGCTTCCACATTTGCAGCTCGACAGGCGAAGGAGACATGCGGAGCTTGCCATAATGACCCACGGATCACGGAAAAGTACGGCATCGCCGATTATGTCGTCGAAACCTACGTGGACAGCTACCACGGGTGGGCTTCGCTTTCAGGAGCCGAAGACGCTGCCACCTGTGTTGATTGCCATACGGCACACTGGGTACTGCCGCCTCGGGACGAGGCTTCAACCGTGAGTCCGCGGAATGTGACCGAGACTTGCAGGCAGTGTCATGAAGATGCGACCGCAGCGTTTGCAGCCAGTTACACGCATCGAACCGCATCGCTCGCGGCCAATCCTCCAGTCAGGTGGGTGCGCAATGCATATATCGTGCTGATCGCCCTGATCATAGGAGGCATGCTGGTCCACAACGGGATCATTTTGAATTATTACCTCGTCGAGAAGAAGCGGGCGGAGCAGGCGGCGCCAGGATTCCTGAGGATGGATCGGATTCAGATTGCGCAACACATGATCCTGGCAGTCACCTTTATCGGCCTGGTAATGACGGGATTCGCTTTGCGTTTTCCGGAAGCGTGGTGGGTTCAACAGTTGGCCCGGCTGGGCATGACCGAATACGTGCGATCCGTAATCCATCGTGTCCTGGCCGTTATCCTGATTGGCCTCGCTTTCACGCACGTCTTGTACGTATGGGTCCATCGGCGCGGCCGTGAAGAGTTTGTTTCCATGATCCCGCGATGGAGAGACGTCACCGATTTCATCCACCAGATGAGATATCACCTGTGGCGACGCCCGGAACATGTCAAGTTCACCCGATATGATTACACCCAGAAAGCGGAGTACTGGGCACTCGTGTGGGGCACGGTCATCATGGCGCTAACCGGTTTTGTCCTGTGGTTTCCGGCTACCGCCGTGGCATGGTTTCCCTCGTGGATCGTACAAGTCAGCCAGACGGTGCATTACTACGAAGCCTGGTTGGCGACTCTTGCCATCCTGATTTGGCACTTTTTCTTCACGATCTTTCATCCCCGGGAGTACCCCATGAGCTGGACTTGGATCACCGGGAAAATGCCCGAGGATAACGCGCGGTCACACCACGCCGAGTGGTATGAAGAGCAGCTGGCCGAGGCAGCGGCGCGGGAGAAGGAAGACCAGGAGAAACAAGGCTGATATCATCCGTGTTATCCGTGTAATCGACGCTATCCGCGGGAGACAGATCCGGAAACGAGCCTTACACTTTGGCCTCGTCTGGCCAGAAGACTTTCTCTTCCCGAATAGGTTGGCAACAGAACTCCGACATGGTGGCGGTTATTGCAGTCATGTGAACGATATCACTCACGGTGACCGAAGGTTCGACGACATTCACGGGTTTGGCCATCCCAAGATGAACTGGTCCGATTACCTCGGCCGATCCGGTATGCAGGAGCAGCTTGTAGCCAATATTCGCTGAATTCAATTCCGGAAAAATCAGGACATTGGCATCACCGCGAATCTGCGACTGCGGGAAGTTTGAAACGGCCATTTTTTCGTTAAGCGCTGTGCCCACCTGCATCTCCCCGTCCACCACCAGTCCGGGCCGCAAGCTCCTGACCAACTCGACTGCTTTTTGAACTTTCAATGTCTGGGCGTTCCGTACAGCGCCGAAATTCGAAAAGGACAGCAAAGCAATCCTTGGAGTGATTCCAAAGTAGGTGGCGACCTCCGCGCTGAGTAAGGCGATATCAGCGAGTTCCTCGGCGGTCGGGTCAAAGTTCACCGAGGTGTCGGCGCAGAAAAACAGTTTGTCTTTGAGCACCATGATCATCAGACCGAACAGGCGATGGACATCCGCCCGTTTCCCGATCAGCTCCAGAGAGCGTCGCAGCTTCTCCGGGTAGGTGCCTTCCAATCCCCACAGTAAACCATCAGCCGCGCCATTCCGCAACATCATCAACCCGAAATTGCCTGGGTCGTTCACCATTTCCGCCGCCAGGCTTGGAGTTATCCCCTTTCTCTGACGAAGAGAGAACAACTGCTGAGCGTATTCTCGAAGCAGGTGCGGGTTTTCACTGGGATCGACAATCTGGAGCCGTGCGGGATCCAAGTCGTGCGCCAATAGCCGTTGCTCGATTTGAGGCCGCCGGCCAACCAAGATCGGTTCGGCCATTTTACGGTTGAGCACCACTTCAACGGCGAGAATCACCTTCTCGTTTTCGCCCTCGGGGAAGATGATCCTCTTCTTGAGGCGGCTGGCCCTGGAAATCACTGTCCCCATAACCTCGTGCTTACGACCGAAATGCTTCTCTAGCGATTCCCGGTACTTCTCGACATCAAACTCAGTCACCCGGGCCACACCGCTGTCAACCGCGGCTTGTGCAACCGCCGCCGCTTCCCACAAAAGGACCCGAGGATCAAAAGGCTTTGGAATGAGATATTCCGGTCCGAAATGAAACTCCTGGTCGTCATAGGCTCGCGAAACAATGTCGGGAACCCGCTCGTGGGCTAGCGCGGCCAGTGCTCGAGCAGCGGCCAGTTTCATCTCGTTGTTAATCTGCCGGGCGCCGACGTCCAGCGCGCCGCGGAAAATGTAGGGGAAGCCGAGGACGTTGTTGACCTGGTTGGGGTAGTCGGAGCGGCCCGTTCCCATGATCAGATCCGGACGGGTTTCACGAGCAAGCTCGTAAGATATTTCCGGGTCGGGATTAGCCATGGCAAAGACAATCGGTCGAGCGTTCATGCTCAGAAGCATGGCAGGCGTAATCAGGTCCTTCTGCGAAACCCCGATGAAGACATCGGCACCTGCCATCGCCTGCTCCAACGTTCTCAGCTTCGTGTCGGCGGCAAACCTCTCTTTGTAAGGATTCATTCCTTCTATTCGCCCGCGGTAGATCACACCCTTGGTATCGACCATCAGGATGTTCGAACGAGGAACACCGACAAGAAGAAGCATTTCCGCACAGGCAATCCCGGCAGCGCCGGCACCGCAGATGACGATTTGAACCTGGTCGGCCCGTTTGCCGGCGATCTCGATCGCGTTTAAAAAGGCGGCCGTGGTGATGATGGCGGTGCCGTGCTGATCATCGTGGAACACCGGAATGTTCATAGTGCGCTTGAGCTCTTGTTCAATAAAAAAGCAATCAGGCGCTTTAATGTCTTCAAGGTTAATTCCGCCGAAGGTGGGTTCCAGCAGTTGCACGGCCTTTATGAAATCGTGCGGGTTCTCGGTGGCGATCTCCAGGTCAAAAACGTCGATGTCGCCGAAGCGTTTGAAGAGCACACCCTTCCCTTCCATCACCGGCTTGCCGGCAATTGCCCCGATATTGCCAAGCCCGAGTACCGCGGTTCCGTTGCTGACGACCGCGACCAGGTTTCCCTTGCCGGTATAGGAATAAGCCAGTTCCGGGTCGCGCTTGATCTCCAGACAAGGAATGGCAACGCCCGGGGTGTAGGCTAGCGAGAGGTCGAGCTGGGTCAGGCACGGCTTGCTGGGATTGACTTCCAGTTTTCCAGGCCGACGGCCTGCGTGGTAATTGAGAGCGTCCTCTGCTTTGATTGTCATGGCGGCTCCTTGTCACGCTGCCTCAGCGGTCAGCGGTGACACGCTTCACCTTCTCGGTATAAAGGTATCGTTTGATTTTGCGGGTCGTCGTCTTGTCAAACTCTTCCCAGCGAATCGTGAACTTACGGACGCGTTTATAGGGGGCAAGGGCGGCGCAGTGTTCTCGTATTTCCCGTCTCAGTACTTCTTCGACCAAAGCGTCCGATAACTCGGCTCCGGTTTCCTTGCAGTAGCGATCAAACTCCTCCCGGTTAGGCACGATAGTCGCGTGTACTTCCTCAACCTTCCCATTGGGCGTCTCGGGTCCTTCCCAGGCGAGGCTCTCCAGCACATACGGGCTGCGGTTTAAACACGCCTCTACTTCCTCGGCATAGACGTTTTTTCCATTGTTGAGCACGATAACGGCCTTCTTTCTTCCATGAATATGAAGGAAGCCGTCTTCGTCGATGTAGCCCAAATCCCCGGTATGGAACCAACCGTCTTGAAGGACTTCGGCTGTCGCCTCGGGCCTCTGGAAGTAACCGGACATGACATTAGGTCCGCGCGCGCAAATCTCCTGGTCTTCCGCAATCCTGACTTCAACCGAAGGAAGAGGGAGTCCGGCTGCATCATCCTTGAAATACTTGGGCCGGTTGACAGCGAGTATCGGGGCGCATTCGGTCAAGCCATAGCCCTGAATGAAAATGATTCCCAAAGCTCTGAAAAGGCGGGCCACTTCGGGATCGCTGGCTGCTCCACCGCTGATTAGAAGGCGCAGCCGTCCACCGAATTTCTTGTGCACCGACGAAAAGATCAGCCGTCGGGCCGAGTTGCCAAAAACGAGGCTGCCCAGGGATGCGGCCGTTTTCGCGGCCTTGAACTTGCCGATCCCCTTTTCCCTGATGCCCTCCATGATCTTTCGGTAGATGGCTTGGAATAGAAGCGGAACGCCCAGCATCATGGTCGCCCGCACCTCCTTCATCTGATTGGCGATCTGACGGAGGTTTTCGCAATAAGAAATGGCGCTGCCCCGATAAAGCGCGGTCAGGAAGCCGCAGGTACACTCATAAGTGTGATTCAGAGGCAGAACCGAGAGCATTACATCGTTCTCGTCGATGTAAACAGCCTTGCACATGTCCATCATGTTCGCGACCAGGTTGCGCTGGGAAAGAACGACACCTTTGGCCGTTCCCATGGTCCCGGAAGTGTAGACGATGGAGGCTGGCAATTCCGGATCGATACGGACTTGAGCGAAGGGCGACCGCCCATCTTTGAGCAGCCGAGTTCCGCGGTCGATGAGATCGGTAACCAGCAAAACGCCAGATTCCGCATGCTTTTTCTTGTCGTCGAAGCAGACAATATGCTGCAGGCAAGGCAAATGGCCGCGTAAATCAAGAGCAAGATCAAGGTAACGTTCCGAGGTGAACAGAGTGTCGGCACCGGTTTCCTCGAGGATGAAGCGGAGATCTCGAGAATTCAGATCTTTGTCGAGCGGGACGTTAGTTCCGTTACAGCAGGCGACGGCGAGAAAACTCATGCCCCACTCGTAGCGCGATTCAGACAGGATGGCCGCTTTCCGACCGGCACCGAAGCCGAGCTCAACGACGGCAGCGCCTAAGGCAAATACTTTGTCTTTGAATTCCTGGTAGGTGATGGTTTGTTGTTTTTCCCCGTTGCTCGAAATAAAGGCGGCCCGACGCGCGAAAGTAGAAGCGCTCTTTTCGAGCATGTCTCTTAAATCGGTGATCTCCACAATCTCGTACCAGGGGTAATTGCGATTCTTGGCCATCATGACAATAGTAGCCGAAGATTCGGCATTTTTAGCAGTCTTTGTTTGGCAGGAAAGGCGATAGCTCCATCTTCATGGCCCACAGGCCCCAGGAGAGCCAAACCGGCGAAGCGCATCGGGTTATAGCCTAAGGCGAAGGAAAGCCGGCGTGCCGGGGCGCCTCGACTTCTACCGTGTGGTTGATTTCGATGTCGTTGCGCAGCGTGTGGAAAACGCTGCAGTACGCTTTCTTGGAGAGCTGAACGGCGCGCTCCAGACGATCGAGGGGAACTTTTCCCTGAACGCTGAAACGCAGCGATATTCGGGTGAAGTATTTTGGGATCTTGGGGTTCTGTTCGCCCGAGGCTGATACCGACAAGGCTGTGAAGGGGAGCCTCATCTTCCGCAAAATCCTTGCGACGTCCGTTGCCAGACAGCCTGCTAAAGCAGAGAGCAATGATTCCATCGGGGACAGAGCCACCTGCCTTTCCCCGTCCAGCACCATGGTTGCCCCGGACGGGCTCTTGACATGAAAACGTTCCCGATCATCCCATCTTAGCTCTACCCTTAGCGGCGCCGCTGGCTGTGACTTCATGTACAAAAATTATACTCTGACGGCTGAACATTGATCTGCTGACACTTCCCACCCCTTTTTCGTCCAGCCGATTAGACTTTCTTGATCGATTTGATCTACATTATCAAAACATCCTAACGTTAACCCTAAACGTTAACCGCATCTTTCCCAGGAGGGAGAACTATGGCCGAAGTGTTGGACCGTGAAGTTTTGGATAAAGGTTACGCCCATCCGGGTGCCGTCGTTTCAACCCAATGGGTGGCAGATCGCTTGAATGACACCAATGTCCGGATCATCGAATCGAACGAGGATCCGTTATTGTACCCTTCGGGTCACATCCCGGGCGCGGTTCAGGTCGATTGGACTAACGATCTGAATGATCCAGTTAAGCGTGATTACATCAGTCGGGAGGCTTTCGAGAAGCTGATGTCCCGAATTGGTGTAACCCCAGAGACGACTGTCGTCTTTTACGGTGACAAGAACAATTGGTGGGCCACGTATGCTTTCTGGGTTTTCCAGCTGTTTAACCATACACGGGCCGCTGTGATGGATGGGGGACGTCTCAAATGGCAGAAGGAAGGACGGCCCATGACGAAGGAGGTGCCACAATTCCAGCCGACCCAATATCGGGCTCCAGAACGGAATGACGCCCAGATCCGGGCGTTTCGTGAGGATGTCATGGAGCACCTTCGGAACAGAGGTCGGCTGGTCGACGTCAGGAGCCCAGAGGAATACACCGGTAAGCGACTGCACATGGAAAGCTATCCCAATGAAGGCGCGCTGCGTGGGGGGCATATACCTGGCGCGGCTAATGTCCCCTGGAGCAGGGCAGCGAATCCGGAGGATGGGACCTTTCGCTCTGCCGACGAACTAAAGGAAATCTACTTGAAGGAACAGGGGTTGAATCCCAAGGACCCGGTCATTGCCTATTGCCGTATAGGGGAGAGGAGCAGTCACACTTGGTTCGTGTTGAAGTATCTGTTGGGATTTGAGAATGTGAAAAACTACGATGGTAGTTGGACCGAATGGGGCAACCTGGTCAACGTCCCGATAGAGAAATAGGATCGATGCTTGAACTACCTGAAAAGCTCCGGTTTCTGGTAGAGACGATGGCATCCGTTCAGAATCAGAATGAACGGGTGCAGATGCTTCTCGATTTTGCAGAGCGCTTCAAGGAGGTTCCGGAACAGGTCGCTCAACGCCCGTTCCCGGAGCAGAACCGCGTGGCGTTCTGCGAATCGGAGGCTTATGTTTGGGCGGAGGAGCAACCCGACGGAACTGCAAAGTTCTATTTTGCTGTCGAGAACCCGGCCGGGGTGTCTGCCAAGGCCCTGGCCTACATCCTTGATCGCACCTTGTCGGGCGTGCCCCTCGATCAGGTCCTTCGAGTAAGCCCCGATATCGTGATGGCGATATTCCGTCAGAACATCTCAATGGGGAAGGGGATGGGGCTGATGGCAATGGTCCAGACGGTGCAAAAGCTCGCCAGCGACATGATAAGAAATAAGCACCAATAGGTTCGGGCCCAAGCGGGTGTCGTTCTGATTCGAGCCTGGGGCACTGACACGATACCCGCGTAGCTGTGTCAGTCAGCCGGGAAGGCGGCGGCCATCCGTTCGAGGTACTCCCAAATCTCAGCAATAGCTTTCCGCGCGCTCAGCGGATCGGCAATTCCGCGCGGAAAGCGGCCCTGTCGCAGAAAATACTCTTCAGGCGGCGTCCCATCCGGTCGGGCATTGATCCTGTACCGGGTTCCGTCGAAAACCTCATAGAGCGGAAAAAGCCCCGCCGCTACAGCCAGGCGATCCAGTTCCACGCTTTCCTGTGGATCCGATTTCCAGCCTGTCGGACAGGGAGACTGCAGGAGCAGGAAACGGAATCCGGGAGTGTCCGCCGCGTAGCGAATCTTCCGAACGAGGTCTTCCGGGTGTGCCAGCGATAACGTTGCGGCGTAAGGGATCTTGTGAGCGATCATAATCCCCATAATGTCCTTTTTACCGTGTCGCTTCCCGGATGGAGTTGTGGTGGTGACGGCGCTCAATGGAGTTGCGCTGCTCCTTTGGCCGCCGGTATTACCGTAGATTTCGTTGTCGTAGCAGATATAGATTACGTTTTCATTTCGCTCGGCGGTGGCGGAAATGCACGATACGCCGATATCGTAGGTGGCGCCATCGCCGGCGAAACAGATCGTCAAACTGTCATCGTTATTCAAAGTGTCCACCAGGCTGATGCCGCTGGCAACGGCCGCAGCGGAAGCGAACGTCGTGGCAACGGCGGGAACGCCATAGGCAGTGGTCGGATATGGACCGGAGGTGACAACCGCACAACCGGCGGGAACACAAAGAGTCATGCGGCGGTTGGGCAGGGCCCGCTCCAGCCAGCGCAAGGCCAGAGACATCCCGCAGCCTGGGCAGTTCGTGTTCCCCGGATGAAGCATCCGTCCGTCAGTCGCGAGCAAATCACAAAGAGAGGTTGGAGAGCCTTCAAAGAGCATAGATGTCACCTAAACTGAAAAGCGCCCCTATACTATACCCTTCCGCGAAGAAGACAAAACTCTGGATTTGGAAGCCTTGTCTTAGTTAAAATGCTGGGACTTTTACAAGAAAGCGGCATAAAGGATGGCTTTCTACTTTTTTAGAAAGGAAAGTGAAGGGTAATTCATATGGCAGTGATAGTGGATACGGAGCTTTGTGACGGTTGCGGAACGTGCGTTGATACCTGCCCTACTGCAGCGATCGAGCTAAAGGACGGAAAAGCCGTCGTAGACGAGGACAACTGCGCGGATTGCGGCGCTTGCGAACCGGAGTGCCCCAGCGGCGCGCTTAGTGCGGCAGAGTAGGTTGACACAGGTGGACAAAGTGGACCCGGTGGACGAAACGGAGACCATAAATCCTCCAGGCGGTCCACTTGGTCCACCAGGTCCACCACGTCCACTTTCGTCTTTATGCCCCCAGCGCTTTCAAGACCTGATCACGATAGGTACGGCTGAGGGCAATCTTACTTCCATCCTTCAAGACCACCACATAGTCGCCGTGTGACCACGGTTGCAGCTCGGCGATAAAGTCCACATTCACGATTTCCGAACGATGCACCCGGACAAACCTGCGAGGATCTAAACGGTCTGCCAACCCTGACAAAGGGGTTCGGTACAGGTAAGAGCGTTGTGGCAGGTGGAGGCGGACATACTTCTCCTCAGCGCTGATTCGCAGGATATGGTCGAGTTTTACCGGAAAAACCTTCCCGCCGTCTCGAACCAGCAGGCGGGAGAGATAGCTCTCCGGGGCGTACATGCTCTGAAGAAGCTCCAGGAGCGGTCCGTTTGAGGTCCGGCGGGCACGGAACTCCTCGAGGGCGGCGTGAAGCCTTTCCTGGGTGAACGGCTTCAGCAGGTAATCGACAGCATGAACCTCGAATGCCTTTAGCGCATGCTGATCGTACGCCGTAGTGAAGATTACGTAAGGGAAATCGACGGTGCCGATAGCCTCAATGACCTCAAATCCGGTCAGCCCGGGCATCTGGATGTCGAGCAGAACCAAGTCAAGATGGTCTTCTCGAATAAGTCTGACTGCCTCGAGGCCGTCTTCCGCTTCTGAAACCTGCCAGTTACCAGGCTCGTTTGAGAGGAACAGGCGCAGTTTTCGCCGGGCCGGTTTTTCATCGTCAGCTATCAGAACACGGTAGGATTCAGGCATGATGTGCCTCGGCTTCTGCAAGTTCACCGTTGACGGTCACGCTCTCCTGATCTGCCGGGGTATACGGGACCCGGATAGTCACGTTTAATCCGCCCTCTGGCTTGTTCCGCATCTCCATACGGTATTCTTTGCCGTAAATATGATCCAGCCGCGACTGGATATTTCTGAGTCCGGTTCCGGGACGAAAACGGGGCCCCAACCCTGGCCCGTTATCCTCGATCACCAGCTCAAGCCAGTTACCTTTTACCTCTGCCCTTACCACGATCTCGGCAACTCGTTCTCCCGCGACAGGGTTGAACTTGATCGAGTTCTCGACGAGCGGCTGCAGCAGGAACGAAGGTACCAGGGCACGGCCCGCGTTCTCGGGAATCTCAATGCAGGTGGACAACCGGTCGCCGAAGCGGGCGCGCATGATCTCGAGATACAGCTCGAGAATCTCGACATCATCACGAAGGGGAACGACTTGGTGCTGAGCGCGATCCAGTGTTCGTCTCAGCATCTGGCTCAGGAGGGAAATCATGCGGTCGGCTGCCGAAACATTTTCGTACATCACCGAGCTGATCGTATTGAGCGTGTTGAACAGAAAATGGGGGTTAATCTGGGTTTTCAGCACGTCCAGGCGGGCCTGGTTGAGTTCGGCCTCCAACTGCGCCGTCCGGATCTGCCGTTTCCGGTTTTCGTTGACGTACGCATAGAGGTGCAAGGCCCCATAAAAGAGCCAGTAAAGCACGACAAAAACCTGAAATTCGTACAGGTAGCGGTAATACACATTCCCGTAGCTGTAAGAGCCAAGGTCGAAGTAGTCATAGATCCAAAGGCGAGCTTCGTAGAAGGCAGTTGTATCGATGATCGAGAACGCCATGGAGACAGCCAGGTGAAGCAGGGCGAGAAGCCAGCGTTTCGGCCCCGTGATCGGATACCGTCGAATAAAGAGATAGATAAGCGGGATGAGGAGGAGTGTTGCGAAGTGGCCAGTAGCCTCCCAGATGAAGGGGTGCAGGAATGCGACCGGGTCGTTCTCCGCCCTGCGTATAAAGTACGTCTGGAAGGCCTTGTAAAAGGTCGAGAAGCCGAGAAGAGCAGCCATCGCCTTCATTACCAGGCCGAGTGAGGGCAGGTTGTCTTGGTTCATCTCTTTCTCATATCAAGCCACCGAGGCGCGCGAGCCGATCGCGATGGCCTGTTCTTTTACCCGGACCTTTAGTCCGAAACAAGGACGGATCCAGTTCCATCGCCTGATGAAAAGCTCGTACGTCAGGACCGAGACTGTAAACGAGAGGAAAAGCAGCCCGAGGAATTTGGCCGTCGGTCCCATTGACCATGAAATCAGATAATACCCAATCACAATGATGACCGTCTGATGGAGAATGTAAAAGGGGTAGATGCCTTCATTCGCATATTCGATGAACCGGTTCCTGAAGTTCAGATAGTGCTTTCCGTAACCCAGGACGGTCAGCAACCAGGACCAGGTGAGAACTGATAACAGGGAGTATTCAATCGAGTATCTGTAACCGCCTTTGACCCCCAGAAGGTCGTCGATAAGGAGTGTCCCTAAGGTGGCGAGACCGATGCCTAGAGAAATACGGCGCAGTCCTTCGATCCGTTCCCAGATGCCGGGATGAGAAGCGACCACCAGTCCGCACCAGAAGTGGAATAGCTGAAAGCTGAAGTTTGCCCAATCTGCGACGAGGTTCTGCTGCGTCGCCCAGTAACGGCGAAGGCTCAGTTGAACCAGCGCGAGCGGCAGGACGAGGACGTAGATGTTCACGCCCCTGCTCAGCCAGTTTTGCAGTCGTTCGAGCATGGATTTGCCCGTGGGGTGGCGCATTGCAGCCAGCAAAGGGACGCTCAGCAGGGAATAAACAAACAGGTAAGCCACAAACCAGAGATGGTGCCAGGTGGTATTCCCTTGCGGGTATGGAACGCCGTGAAACACGGTCCGATAAAAGTCCCAGTAGGAAGCGTAATGGACCCCAGAGTAGAGCCGTTCGCAGTAAACCTGAGGCGGGATGATCAGGAGCATTCCGAAAATGAGAGGCCATAGCAGGCGTCGGTGTCGTTCTTTGACGAAGCCGGAGAGCCCGCGCGAGCGAAGGGCAAAGGTGGTTCCGACTCCCGAGATGAAAAACAGGAGCGGCATTCGCCACTGATGCAGGAAGGACATCGGCAGGTCGAGCCAGGTGAGACGGTCGGCATTCTTGATGTGCCATCCCCAGGAGTTAAACGCCATTCCGGTATGGAAGACGTGGAGCAAAAGGATGGCGAGGACACGAAGCCAGTCAAGGTCGTGTCGGCGATTGGTTGTAAGCGTTCCCATATGACCATGATCGGAGCATGGTACGAATCAGTCCAAGGAAATGTCACGAGCCGGTTTCAGGAGGGAACAAGTGGGACTCAGACTGCCGTAGTCGGGTGGGCAGCCGACCCCGGAGTAAAGAAAAGCGCCGGGCAACAACCGGCTGCTGCTCCCGGCGCGGTGCTTTCAAATGCGCGGTGGCACTACCAATCCAACCGCATGCCGACTTGAATGACTCGGTGATCTGCCGACACGCCGGTAACCTGGCCAAAAAGCAGGCTGGCTGGGTTCGTCGCGATTCCGGATAGTCGGTGCCGGTTGAAGGCATTTAACAGATCTGCCCGGAGTTGAATGCGTGCTCCTTCTCCAAGCGGCCGAATGCTAAAGTCTTTTTGAACTCCGAAGTCCTCGCGATAGGCGGCGAATCCTCTAATCTCCGAACTCCGGAAAGGCGCGTTTCCACGCTCGTACGGAGCTGGATCCCGGATAAGCGAAGTGTTCACATACTTGTGTTGTGAAGTTCCAGGCGTGGAGATCCGGGTCATATCAAGACTGCCTTCGTCGAACGCCACCTTCAGAGAGGCGCCGGTGGGGTTCTCAATGACTGCCCGGTTGACTGCTGCGTTGAAGTTGGGAGTATTCGTGCCGCCGAAACCGAGCGGTGTGCCGCTGTGATAGCTCCCAAGATACTGAATGACCCAGCCGCCGAAAAGCAGGTCCAGGACGCGGGGCATCGAATTGCCGACCCATTTGCCCCGGCCAACCGGCAACTCATAGGATGCGGAAGCCTTCACGACATGCGTCTGATCGAAAGCCGCGATGGACTTCTCCAACTGGAGATTGTAGTAGTCAAGCGGCCGGCCGAGGTTCGCATCCCAGGTGTTGAATGCGGTGTCGATGTTGGAAAGGTTCTTTGAGAGAGTGTAGTTCGCCAGCCAGGACAAGCCTGCCGAGTAGCGTTTAGTGAAGGCAACCTGCATGGAGTGATAGGTGGCGCAACCGAGGGGAGAGTTGTAGGGAAGGATGCCTTGCCAATCCGGAAGCTGCGGGAACGGCTGCAGGCTTTGCATTAACGAAATCCACTTCGTGCCCTCGGGGAACGGATAGCGCGCGCCCATCGCTACAGCCTCGGCGGGAATGCTCGAGCTTTGATTAAACCAGATGTTGCCCAGGTCTGCGCCAAACTTTAACACTTCGGGGCGAAGCTGATTGATCTGGTTGAGCTGATTGGCGTAAACCGCCGTCGTTTTCGATCCCACGTACCCGATATCAAAAACAATCTCGCTCGGCAGCTGATATTGGAAGTTCGCGTTCCATTGCTGCACGTAAGGCAGTTTGCCACCGTTCGGATCCCAATAAACGACTCCCCACTTGCTGTTTGCCAGCGTCGGGTCATAATTGGGCGGCTGTTCCACACCCGGATACCCGTTGTCCCAGTTAAACGCGGCAACGCCACGCGCCGAGGGGCTTGGAACGAAGTTCAAACGCCCAAGGCCCATAAGAGAGCCATACGGAGTCCCGTTCCAGTCGTTAGGCACTCTGGGTACGTAGAAGATTCCGTAGCCAGCACGGAACACGAATTTGGGAGTGATCTGGTAAGCCAGCCCCAGGCGCGGGCCGAAACCGTTGTAACGATTGTCGACGAAACCCCGTTTCCCGTTTCGTCCCTCGCCTTTTCCAGCATATTCGATGGAGCCGGGAAGTCCCGTCTGAGGATCGATGCAGGTAGTGCAGAAGTTGTAAAGCCGGTCATGCATTTCGGTCTGAACCGGTTGATAGTCCCACCGCAGCCCGATATTCAGTGTGAACTTTGGCGATACCTTGAAATCGTCCTGGATAAAGAACGCCAGATACTTGAACTGCGAAGTGGTGGGCGTGCTCTGCAGGGCGTCAGCGTTGCGCACTTCGCCCAGCAGCATGCTGGCAAAGGAATGTCCAACCATGTTTACCCCGACCAGGCCCGTGACTTCCCTGTCAAAAGTGAAACGCCCGGCAGGGAATTCCTCTTTGACGGTGCTGAACGCAGTCTGCCGTCCATCTGCCCCGATTTTCAGGACGTGGCGCCCCGTTACGTAACTCAGGGTATTGGTCAGCTGCCAGGCGGTTGCGTATTGATAGCTCTGCTGGGCGTAGCCCATTGTCGCAAAATTGACTCGGTCCGAACCGCCCAGAGTGACTATCGGCCACGGCCCGTCCTGTTGAACGTTCTTAATACCCAGAATGCCGCCTCCGCCGTCATCCTTGGAGGTCGCGATGTGATGGGAGCCGATGCGGTTGACCGACAAGAGGAAGTGATTCAGCAACTGCGGAGTCAAGGTGCAGTCGTGCGAGATCCGGGTGAGGTAGGCGGTGTATGGGTTGTACTCAGAACCGGCCAGCGGCCCACCTGTTTCATGCTCCTCGGTCCATAGGCCGTTGCCGCTGTTGTCTGTCAGGAGGCGGGGCCGGTCGCTGTAAGAAAAGACACCGGAAACCTTCTGACGGTTGGAAAGGCTATGGTCGAGCTTGAGAGAAAACTGGTTTGTCCGTTGGTATACTTCCGCGAAGGCGGGGCCAAAACGGTTGCGTATCAAGGAAAACCGGCCATCGGGGTCTTTTACTTGAGGAGGATAGTACTTCATCATCACTTCGCCAAGGCGCTGTGAGATTGCAGAAATCCGATGGGCCGGAATCACATTATTTGGGAAAGGATCGCGCACCATTTGGCCGTCAATCGTCCGGGTGGTGGCTGGATCGTAGATCGCTCCGCGAAACATGTCGCGGCCAAGTGCGTCCTGCCCTAAGACCTCATTCGTCAGTAGACGACTCAAGTCACCATCCCACATCTCGGGCAAGGGCACGGTGATGCTTGGACTCCCCAATCCACGGTTTTCTTCATCGTATTTCTCATAGGTCGCGTAAAAGAATGTTCTGTCCCGACCCTTGTAGATCCCCGGGATTAACAGCGGGCCTCCTCCTGAAACCGCCCAGTTGTGTTTCCTGTCTCGCTGCCGAGGAATACCATAGGCATTCGAGGAAAAGGTGTTAGCGTTGAGCGACTCGTTCCGAAACAGCGCCATAGCGCTGCCATGCCATTGATTGGTGCCCGACTTCATGACGAAGTTGAAAACTCCGCCTCCTGTCCGCCCGAATTCGGCGCTGAGTCCGCTGGTCTGGACCCGGAACTCCTCGACGGCTTCCACCGACGGCTTTGTCCCGGTGAAATCGCCACCCAGGTATCCTGATACGGATCCGCCATCCAGAAGCACTTCTTTTGAAAATGTCGGGCTTCCATTGATTCGGCTTTCCCATCCATCACCTTGAACGCCGGGAGTGACGGCGTAAGCGAACGCTTCGGGGCTTCTTCCTCCGTCAAAACTGAGCGGAAGGTCGATGAACCGGCGCCGCTCGAGCAGCGTTCCAACGTCCGGAGATTCAGTCTGGAGCAGGGGAGCGCCGCCAACCACCTCCACCGACTCCACGGTTTCACCGAGTTGCAGCTGGGCATCAATACGTGCGACCTGGGATACGGTGAGCGTTATACCTTGCCTGACGAGAGTCTTGAATCCTGGTGATTCAAACGTGAGGGTGTAGCTGCCGATTGGAAGATTAGGGACGGTGTAGTTCCCGGTGTCATTGGTGATGGTTTGATAGGTAGCGTTCGTGGCTGTGTTTCGAACAGTGACATCGACGCCGGGAATTACCGAACCTGACGGGTCCGTGACAGTGCCTGTCACCGTGGCTCGGTCTTGCTGTGACAAGACCGGCGTCGCCACGAGCGATCCAAGCACAACTAGAACCATGCAGAAAGATAGTCGCCGTGACATCTTGTGGCACCTCCTCGTGTCATTGATTTTTGTCAGCGAGCCTGGGATGTCATCGGCGCTATTAATAGCGTTACCGCCGGCTGTACGGGAGTGTATGGGGGTTACGTTACGGTGACGTTACGTAACCGGATCACTCAAGCGGGGTGCTGTGATGGGTGACATATTCTGTCTTGAAGGGTTCGTCTTCATCAGAGAAAACCCGCAAGAGAATCTGATATGACTGGAGGGGATTGTCCGCTAGTTCGAGCTTGCCAATCATTTCCCGGAGCAACTCTGGCCGGGTGACGTACTCGGTCGCTGCCACGGTTCCAGCCGTGCTGTGAGCCGTCAGGATCATGATTCTGCGATTGAGCAGCAGGCCTGGAAACGAAGCGACGACAGCATAGCTGAGTGTGTCCCTGTGTGATGGCGTGGAGTAGACCTTGGCTTCTCCCGGGCGTGGCTTCAAGTTGTGAAAGGCGAAATCCGGCCCCAACTCGAAGTCCAACTGTTGTGGAAGTCTCTGAAGTAGAGGGTTAAAGCGGGTTGGTCCCAGGAAGACAATGTTGCTGTTCTTGACCGCTTCCCAGTTGGTTAAATGCGCCGGCGCCGCTTTCACGGTCCGACCGTGCTGGCCGAAAAATGCCGTTAGCTTCTGGAGAGCTATCGCTTCCCCCATTTCGACATAATCGTAACGGGGCTCGCTGAGATACGGGAACAGTCCTCGCAACTTCTGGTAGTCAGGGTTATTCTGCCAGTTTCTGGGATCGTTGACGGAATAGAGTCGAAGAAACAGCCGGTCGGGCTCGCTGGCGAAGAAGATAGGGCTGCCGAAAACGATGACGGTGTCAGCCGGCGAAGAGAAAAAAGGGTGCCAAACCGGGTCGCTTGCGGAAACCGCAGTGTTCGTTGCGGCGATCTTGCTTTCGAGTTCCCGATTACGCGAAACCAGAAACGCGACAGTAAGACCGAGCGTTATGGTTAAGAAGGAGGTTAGAACCAAGAGCTTGGTTTTCCTGTCGCTTCGAGCCGCTATCCATTTGCGTGCGCGTTGCAGGCGGGAGGGAGTAGGCCCAGGTCCTCGCACTCGCGGGACATAACTCCCCCTGGGGATAGAGATCACGATCGAATCCTGGGCACCTTCAAGCTCATAGTATTTTGCCAGTTTATCCCGAAGTCGTCCTGCCTCGACCCGGACGATGGGGTCCGCCCGCGGGTCAAAGGAAGCGTCACGATCGAAGACCGCCAGCCCTACGAGATACTCCTTGAGCTGTTCGCTCCTCCCCTCGAAGGTTTCTTCAACAACGAAGCGCAAGAAACGACTGGCACGCTCGGAGTGCGCGAAGAGGGGACTGGCAAGGATCTTCTCAAGTTGAGCTAGAACAGATTCGTACGAAATGCCTTCTGGGATGTGTTCTGTTCGGAAGCTCCTTTCTCGCGGGTTTCCAGATGATGACGAGGACCCCGCCGTTTGGTGCCTGGCCATTCTGCTGTAATGCTATCAAACGAGTGAAACTGTGACAAAGGCGAGACGAGGCGGGACTAGGCGCCAAATCTACCGTTACCTTACTGTAAAGTTACATGAATATACTTCCCTAGGGAACGACAGTCTCGTCATGATCCATTCATGAGAAAGTTCCTTTGTTTTCTGCTGACGTCATCAGTCCTCGCTACGCTCACAGTGGGCCAGCACGGGGCGAGCGACTTTCCTGAGATCCCACCCTCTACCTTGCCCGTTGCCCTTACTGATTGGGATCCCGGTGAAGATCCTATGGCGAGCCGACTTTTCCGGACAACGACGTTTCGGCCACAAATCCCTCTAGGGGGCTTCTGGGACTTCGTCACCGATCCGTCGGACCAGGGCGAAAAGCTGGATTACGCCGTTGATTTCCCCCGACCGGAGACACGGCTTTGGGTCCCAGGCACTTGGAATAGCTATGCACGTTACTGGCATTACGAAGGTGCCGCCTGGTTCCGCCGGTCTTTTGAGGCGCCGGCTGAAGGCTTGCTCAGAATTCGCTTCGGCGGTGTCTTCTATACCTGCAAAGTCTGGTTGGACGGGAATTATCTGGGGAGTCACGAAGGGGGATACAGCCCCTTCGTTTTGACCAAGCCCATTGCGCGCGGTCACCACTCGCTTGTGGTCCGGGCCGACAACCGGCTGAGCGAGGACACCCTTCCAAAGGCGGGCGTCGACTGGTTCCCTTACGGCGGGATTCATCGCCCCGTCTATGCGGAGCTTGTGCCGGCGGTTCATATAGATAACTTCCACGTGATTACGGAATCACTGGTCGAGGAAGCGCACCTGACCGTTCGAGCACAGCTGCAGAGCAGTTTGAGCCGAAAAGCGCAGGGGAAGCTGGTATTTGAGATTAACGGCCGAGAGGCTGTCACGACAGATTGCGAAGTAAATTCCGGTAAATCAGAAGTGTCATTGAGTGTTGTCATCAAGGAACCGCTCCTCTGGTCACCAGACCAGCCCTATTTGTACTACGGCCGTCTCGTTCTTTCGGTCTCCCCGCTGCCCGGTTCGCCAAAACGAGCCAACCCGGGCACTAAGGAGGGCCTCATTGTCGATGATCAAATCACTCGCTTTGGACTCCGGAAGTTTGAACTGGCTGGGTCCCGGATCTTTCTAAACGGAAAACCGTTCAAATTGCGGGGTGCTAACCATCATGACGACCATCCTGAGTGGGGCTCGGCACTCCCTCCCAACATCATTCGGCAAGACATCGAAATCCTCAAACGGCTGGGGACAAATGCAGCGCGGGGACATTATCCCCCCGACGAGATTTTCATGGATTACTGTGACCAGGCGGGTCTGGTTTTCATGAGTGAGATCCCTGCCTGGCAGTACAACTACGCTCAACTTTCTTCGCCGGTTATCCAAGAGAAGATGCGCGCGCAGTTTGCGGAAATGGTTTTTCGTGACATGAACCGTCCATCGGTTTTCAGCTGGAGCCTCGGAAATGAATGGCGCGAGTTCGAGAAATGTCACACCGTAGTCGAGTCCTTGGTAGCGTATGCGCGCCGGCTTGATCCCACCCGCTTCATCACCTACGTGACGGGAGGGGCGGGGTTTGCCTCCGGGACAGCCTTACTGGACCTCATATGTACCAACTGGGCCCAGTACCATTGGTATGATCCGTTTACAACCTTGGACGATCAGGAGGGGCGGAAAAACATCGCTCTTCTCGAGCGGCTGCACGCCAACTTCCCGGATAAGCCCGTCATTATTACCGAGTTCGGAGCAGCTGAAGCCCAGGCGGGGTGGCACAATTGGGGCAATGTCAAATGGAGTGAGGAGTTCCAGGCGAGAAGTGTCGCCGACTCCGCCAAGTTTGGTTTGGAGACCCCGTGGATTGCGGGTGGATGCGTCTGGCAGTTCTGTGACGTGCGCAGCGCTCCGTCGAGATTCCTGGCTGGTCGGCTGCGCGGTTGGAATGGGAAGGGGGTCGTCGATGAATATCGATCCCCGAAAATGGCTTTCTATAAGTTGCAGGAAATCTATCGGGATTATGAAGAAGGGCATATCCCGAAAGTCTCCCACCTGAAAAGCACTGTCCCTATGCCCATGGGTATGCCCATGGGGACAGTGCTTTTTAACTCCGTGAGTAGGGTTGAATCAGGCAAGGATGTCCCTTTGCGCATGGAAGTCGCGGCTTGGAAGCAGTCCTTGCCACAGGACTCGGCGGGACGGCCTGATCATCGCCTGGAATTCACTTGGGGCGAGGATCCGATGCGGGGAGAGTATCTGGAGATCGGCCCCTGGTATACAGGGCGTGGAAATGAATGCGCGAGGTTCGATCACATCGTGCCCCTGGATGCGACGGAAGGGCAGGTGCGGGGATGGTATCGCACCGTCGGTCTATATCCCTATACTGCAGAGGTTTCCATACTATTTCAGGTTCCCGGCAAAAGGCCGCCGCGGCAGACTTTTTCGCTCGGACCAAGCGACAAATGGTCTCCGTTTGCTCTTCCGATACGGAGGGCGCCGGCGGGCGCTCGGGCCGTCGTTATCGGCGTTGGCCTGCGGCGACCGACTGACGGCCAGGTCCAGTTTGCTGGTCTTTCCATTTCCACAACGCCGTTTCGCGTCGAATTCCCTGAGGAACCAGGTCTTGTCACTCGTCCTGAACCGCCGTCGCCGCTGCGCGCTCACGAGTCGTATCGGATAGTAAATTCAGGGGACGCGTGGTGGCTGGTAAGCCCGGAAGGACGCCCATTTTATTCGACCGGAACCGATGGGCCGCGTATCCCTGCGTCCTCGAGTGAGGGCGAGAGAAGAATATCGGAAGACGGCGCCGCGTATTTGCTGATCATGCGATCATTGGGGTTCAATTCGCTGGCCGGCTGGACTGACCTGCAAACCTGGGGTCCGATCAATGAGGTCGAAATGAGAGCCGGGCGCCCGCCTCTTGCAGCCTTCTTGTCGCTTCAAACCGGGTCGATGAGGGGCGAATTCGATCGGCTTTCAACCCGTCCAGGCCACCCTTTTCCAGATCCTTTCGATCCACGCTGGGAGGCCGCAGTACGTACCGCAGTTCGGCGGAGGGTCGCGCTGGTCCGCAATAGCCCGTGGTTCGTAGGCTTTTTTGCGGACAATGAAATAGACCATACGGATCTGCACAGGCACGTCTATACGCCTCATTGTTCGGCGGCGCTTCAGCGGTTTCTTGAACGGCGGTACGGCGAGATCTCCCGGCTCAACGACGCATGGGGAACTGAGTTCGCCTCTTTTGATGATCTGATCGCACAAAAGCCCGATCCCGTCTTGCGGTACGGAGCCATGTACGATGATTTTCGTCTGTTCAAGCGGGAAATCGTGCGCCGCTATGTTGACACCGTGCTGCGGGTTATACGTGCGGAGGCTCCAGGTCGGCTCGTGTTTTCAAGCCGCTTTATGCTCGGCGACGTCACCGAATGGATGGATGTCTTGGACCTTTACCGGCCGTTCGACGCAATCGGAGTCAACATGTACCCCGCCAACTTGAACGCCGGATTAAATCGAAACGAGCAGGCGGTGCTCGAACTCGTCCATCAGAAGACCGGTCGGCCTATTCTGATCCCGGAATGGTCTGTACCGGCCCTCGACTCCGGCCTCTACAACAATCCAGACAAGCTCGACTGGTCCTACCAGGAGACGGTCGATACGCAGCAAGAGCGCGCTCGGCAGACTGCCAAATTGATGATCGACTTCTACAATCTGCCTTACGTCATAGGCGCTCACTGGTTTATTTGGAAAGACTTCGACTCAGAGAAGCGACAGGCCAACCGGGGATTATTCAAAGCATCCGGGGAGCCATGGGTCGAGCTTCAAAAAGCGATCGCCAAAACTAATCGCCTAATCGCCGCCCATATGCGGGGCAGCCGCGCTGACCCGATACCACGCGTATCAGCTTCACCGGCCCGTTCCACCGACAGTACCGCTCCATAGGGACAGTCTCTTGAGACATTCTGCTGAGGTACTCCGGCACTCCCAAGGGCACTCCGAGGGACAGTGCTTTTGTATAGGTCCGTGATCTGATTCCTGCACGTTGGTCGCTTGTTGGCTGGACCTTTTTTCCAATCCCACCCTTTTTCCCCCAAAAAAGGTTCGTAGATTTTCGATGTCGAGCGTTAGTTATATACGGAGAGG
>DAOTAI010000298.1:0-6446 GCA_035593865.1 Acidobacteriota bacterium | reverse complement strand
GTCGGCGGAATCTTCTCCTGGCAGATTCTGATGGTCACAGGAGCGGTTACATCAATCGTGGCTCTCACTGGCCTGGAGTGCCCCTCGCGGTTGCTTCTCGGTGTTTTCTGGATTTGGCTGGAAGCGGTGCTGCTCTATCTTCTTTTTGCCGCAAATGACCCTACTTTGTCCTTCTGGGGCTTGCCGCGCCCGGCGGTCTTGATGTTGATAGGGGTCTGGCTGGCACCGGTGCTGATCTGGCCTGTCGGCTTTCTCTGGACTTTCAAACGGTGGGTCGGTAAGGAATGATTCCCGGAACGATTGTCGCTTATCTGGCCCTCTTAACTGCGATTGGTGCCTGGAGCGTCAGGCGGAACCGCCGCTCGTCCGACTTTTTCCTGGCCGGGCGGCGGCTCGGCCTGTTGACCGCTGTCTTGGCCACGATGTCGTCGATCATGAGCGGTTTCGTGTTTGTCGGCGGTCCCGGACTTTTCTATACCGTCGGATTGGGCTCTTTTTGGATCGTGGTCTCGGCTTCGTTCACCGGGGCGATGATGTGCTGGTTGCTCGCCCGGCCGCTTCACGATATGGCGGCCAATCGAGGCTGCCTCACCATACCGGACGTCATACTGGCACGATATGGATGCCGTTTTTCCAGTGGCTTTGCGGCTTTCGGCATGCTTCTTGGGGTAATCGGGTACCTGGCAACACAGCTCCTCGCACTTGGCGTAATCCTGGCGGCAGTACTGAACACGTCCATCTGGACAGGGATTCTTGTTGGTGCGCTTGTGCTTGCGATCTACACTACCGCAGGCGGTATGGTGGCGGCTATTTACACGGACCTTATCCAGGGTGCGCTCATGCTGACGGCTACGGTATTCGTCTTCCGATATGCGGTTGTGGGCGCGGGCGGCGTTTCTTCGCTTTCAGCGACAATCCTCGGAGAAATGCCCGAAATTCTCAGTCCCTGGGGGATGGCCGGTCCCGTCACCTGCTTAGGATGGTTCTTCCTCTTCGCGGTAGGTTCCCTGGGACAACCGCACGTGGTCCATAAGCTGATGATGTTGCCGGATCTCAAGGTGTTGAAGCATTTTCCCTGGATTCTGGCGATCTCGATGATCTTATGTAGCCTTGTCTGGCTAGGCGTCGGTTCATCCGTAAAAAGTCTCGTTTTGGGAGGAAGGCTCGCGCCTCTTGCTCATCCTGATGAATCCGTCACAACCTTTCTGCGGCATCTGGCTCCGACGTGGCTGGAGGCCCTCGGGTATGCGGGAATCGTGTCGGCAACTATGTCCACGGCCGACAGTTTCGTCAGCGTGGGTGCCGGGGTGCTGGCCAGGGATTTGTTTCGCTCACTCGGTCGGCAGCCGGCAAGCAGTCTCGCAGTAGCGCGCGTCTTTTCAATTTTGCTTTTCGGGATTGCCTTGGCTCTAGCCTTTACGCTGAAAGGCTTGGTGGCCTATGTCGGTGTGCTTGGCTTCGGACTGTTTGCCGCCGCCTTAACTCCACTGCTGGCGATAGGTTTGAACTGGCCGGACGCCGGTGCGTGGCCGGCCCGAATATCTCTCGTTGTCGGAACCGTTGCGGCGGTTGGCGGGGAAATATTGAATCGGCTAGGGCATTATCCGCTGGATATACCGCCGGCATGTGTGGCCCTTCTGTTGTCGCTTGTCACTTTTCTGGCTGTCGGACTGGGTCTCGGGCAGCGTCCGGAACAGGCTGCATCGACATGATGATCTCTTCTCCCTTAGTTCTCCTTGGCGCTCACATGTCGATTGCCGGGGGGACTCCAAATGCCGTCGATCGGGCTCGCAGGGCGGGCTGCACCGTTCTTCAAATCTTTGTCAAGAACTCGAACCAGTGGAAAGCAAAACCGCTTGCCGAGGATGAAATCCAGGAATTTCATACCCGGCGACTGGCCGCCGGATTGTCTCATGCCGTCGCCCACGCCGGTTACCTGATCAACCTAGCCAGCCCCGAGGGCCAATTGAGAAGGCAGTCGATCGAGAGTCTCCTGGACGAGCTGGAGCGCGCCGGTCGGCTGGGACTCAGCCACCTGGTAATTCATCCGGGTGCGCACCGCGGGGACGGAGAGACAGTTGGGGTGGCGCGAGTCGCGGCTGCACTGAACGAGATCCAGGAACGGTTTGACCCCGAGGCAGTGGTGACGTTGGAAGGGACCGCCGGCCAGGGAACCAGCCTGGGATACAGATTTGAGCACTTGCGGGACATTCTGGGCGGGTGTCAGCAACCCGAGCGAGTTGCCATCTGTCTTGATACCTGTCACCTGTTTGCCTCCGGACACGATTTCCGCGACCTGGAAGGGTTTAACCGCATGCTGGAAGAGTTTGACCGTACAGTGGGGCTGCGGAAACTCGCCGTTTTTCACGTGAACGACAGCAAGCGCGAGCTGGGAAGCCGGGTCGACAGACACGAGCATATCGGCAAGGGGCGCATCGGAATTGACGGTTTCCGATGGCTTCTTAACGACCCGCGCTTGTCACACGTCCCGAAAATCCTGGAGACACCCAAGGGGGTGACTCTTCGCCTGGACAAACGCAACCTGCGCGTTTTGCGGTCACTGCTGCAGTGACAATTCTTTGGAGTCCTTGATGTCCCTGCTGTTCTTGCGTCCTTCTACAACCTGTGCGAGTACTGCGCCAGCTCTACCGGCACCGGTATAAATGTGAGCACCAGGACAGCCAGTGCGAGCATGGCCAGTACAATCCTCTTAGTGTCAATCGGGGGGTAGTTCGAGGCGGTCGACGGATGGCGAAAGCCGAGGAAGAAAACGAGCGTAGCGAACAGGATGTATCCCATCCACATGGTGACGCCGAGTATGACCAGAAAGCCCAGGGTGCCGAAAGAAACGATTCGATGCAATCGGGGACCCAGGAGTGCGTATACGATGTGACCGCCGTCCAGTTGACCTATGGGCAGGAGATTGAGGCTGGTTGCCAGCATGCCGAACCAGGCCGCCCAGCCGATAGGATGAAGAGTGATGTCCACACTCGTGTCGCTAAGGAGGAAGTGCCCGGCGAATTTCAAGAGAAGCGGTTCTCCGAAGGTCAGATACATCCCCTCGCCACCGTCCAGGATAAACTCTCGGGAGTAGACGAGGCCAATTATCAGGGCGGGGATAATGAACAAAAACCCCGCCAACGGTCCCGCGATACCGACATCGAAGAGCTGTCGTGTGTTCAGGAACGGTGACTTGATCTTGATGACGGCGCCAAAAGTACCGAAAGGACTCAGCGGTGGAGGCACGGGAATCAAGTATGGCAGGGTTGCCCGAATGCCATACTTGAGACACGCGAGATAGTGCCCCAGTTCGTGGGCTATCAGAATGACCAAAATTGAGAACGAAAAAGACAAACCTCCCGCCAGGTAGGTCGGATCAGTGAACAGTCCAAGCAGGCCGCCGCCAGTCGTGTTCTCCACGAAACCCGCATACCAAAAGACTCCGGCCGCCGTAGTTGTGAAAACGGAGGCCAGAAAAAGAATTGCAGGAACGAGTCTGCGTGGGCGGTCTGGTGTCAGACGAATCTCAACCGCTGGGAGGGAGGGAGGTGAAAAGCTTTGCGGAAATTCGCTCAAAACAGACTACTGGTTAAAACGTATTTCTTTGCCCGGCTTGAAGCGCACGGTTTTCCCCGGAGGAATCGGTACTTCAGCGCCGGTTCGAGGATTTCGCCCGATGCCGCTTTTCCGCGGCTTAACTACAAAGACGCCGAATCCCCTCAATTCGATTCTCTCACCGCTCCGCATTGCGGCTTTGAGAGCGTCGAAAACTGAATCCACGGCTGTCTCCGCGCGAACTTTAGTAATACCCATCCTGTTAGAGACACGTGTGACTATGTCCTGTTTTATCACTTCTTGAAAGCTCCTCCCTTAACCTGTTTGTTTGACTATACTTTGCAATCGAAGGGGCTGTCAAGGTCCGATTCTGAGCTAATTTAAAGCAAAAAGCGAATGGGCAACTGGAGCTTTGCCCGTTGGCCCTGCGGTAAGATACACTTCCTTTTTCGGGAAAGGACATAACCGATGGGTGTGAAGCCGGACCACTGGATTATCCGCATGGCGCGCTCGCAGCGGATGATTGAACCGTTTGAGGAGACGTTGATCAGCCGGGCGTGCGTCTCCTATGGAGTATCTTCGTACGGTTACGACATGCGAATAGATCGTCACTACAAAGTGTTCCGCGGGCAACCTGGTGAAATCATCGACCCGAAAAGCGTCAAGGATTCACTTTTTGAGGATTTTGAGGGTGACACCTGTGTGGTGCCTCCTGGCTCCTTCGTCCTCGGCAAATCGGTCGAATATTTCAGAATCCCACGGGATATATTGACGATCTGCACCGGCAAATCGACATACGCTCGTTGTGGCCTGCTGACGAATATCACTCCGTTTGAGCCGGAATGGGAGGGATTCGTCACTGTGGCGCTTTTCAATACCGGCCCGGCGCCAGTACGGGTGTACTCGGGAGAAGGTATCGCACAAGTTATCTTTATATCGGCCGACGAGCCTTGCACGCGGTCGTACCGGGATCGCAAGGGCAAGTATCAGGCACAGAAGGGAATTGTGAACGCCAGGATCGAAGAGGGAATTTGATCGTAAGCTTTATCCACGAGTCTGGACGGATTGAACGATTGGTCGTGGAAGGAACAGCACGCAAAACCATATGAACGACAGGTACGATTTCGAATCAATCGAGTTGAAGTGGCAGCAACGATGGGAGGAGCGGGACCAGTTTCGATCATTCGAAGACCCGACTCGCCCGAAATTTTACGTCTTGGAAATGCTGCCTTATCCTTCGGGTGCGCTTCACATAGGTCATGTACGCAATTATTCGCTAGGCGATTCGGTGGCGCGATTTAAGCGGATGCAGGGGTTCAACGTGCTCCATCCAATCGGCTGGGATGCCTTTGGCTTGCCTGCTGAAAACGCCGCCATCAAGCGCGGGGTTCTGCCGGAGAAATGGACGCTGGACAACATCGACCGCATGCGCGCCCAGTGCAAGAGAATGGGATGGTCCTATGACTGGTCCCGTGAGGTGGCCACTTGCCTGCCTGAATACTACCGCTGGAATCAGTGGTTCTTCATTCAGCTTTACAAGAAAGGGCTGGCATACAAGCGCAAGGGGCTGGTCAACTGGTGCGAGAAGTGTCAGACGGTCCTGGCTAATGAGCAGGTGATCAACGGCGCCTGTTGGCGTGACGGGAGCCAGGTGATTCAGAAGGAGTTGGAACAGTGGTACTGGAGAATCACCAATTACGCGGAGGAACTGCTGGAAGACCTGTCCAAGCTGGAGAACTGGCCCGAAAAAGTGTTGACCATGCAGCGCAACTGGATTGGCCGTTCCGAAGGTGCGCGTATTTCTTTTCCAATCGTTGATTCGGATCGTTCGCTCGATATCTTCACCACCCGCCTGGACACCATTTTCGGCGCAACATTCGTCGTGCTCGCTCCAGAGCACGATCTGGTTCGATCCTGGGCAACGGACGCCGAATATGGCCCGGCGCTTTCCGAGTTCGTCGATCAGATGCGTCGGCAGGATCGCGCGTTGCGCACATCCGAGGAGACCGAGAAAAAAGGCGTCTTCACCGGCCGGTACGCCATAAACCCGTACACTCGTGAGAAAGTGCCGATCTGGGTGGCCAATTTCGTCCTGATGGAATACGGCACAGGAGCGATTATGGCCGTGCCGGCACACGACCAGCGGGACTTTGAGTTTGCAACGAAGTACCAGATCCCCATCCGGCAAGTGATACAGCCTCGTGACGGCTCGTCTGCCGACATCTCGCAAGGGGCGTTTGTCGACTACGGCATCCTGATCAACAGCGGACCTTTTTCGGGTCTTTCCTCTGAGGAAGCTTTGGACAAGATGGCCCAGCTTGCTCAGAAGGAGGGCTTTGGCGAGAAGACCGTCTCTTATCGTCTCAAAGACTGGGGAATCAGTCGACAGCGGTACTGGGGGACGCCGATTCCTATTGTCTATTGCGAGCAGTGCGGCACGGTTCCCGTACCTGAAAAAGACCTGCCCGTTGTTTTGCCGCGTATCGACCGCATTTTGCTGGGAGGGTCGCCGCTGGCAACCGTCGAAGATTTCGTGAATACGACCTGTCCCACCTGCGGCGGGCCGGCCAGGCGTGAGACCGACACCATGGACACCTTCGTGGACAGCTCGTGGTACTTCTATCGGTACACGTCGCCCCACTTGGATTCCGCACCCATTGATAATCGGGCGGTCCAGTATTGGTTTCCAGTCGACATCTACATAGGCGGCGTCGAACACGCGATCCTCCATCTGATCTACATGCGGTTTTTCAGCAAGGCGATGCGTGACATTGGACTTTGCGGACTGGATGAGCCGGTCACTGCTCTGTTCACACAGGGGATGGTCATTAAAGACGGCGCCAAGATGAGCAAATCGCTCGGTAATGTAGTTGAGCCCGACGAGATCGTAC
>DAOTAI010000004.1:0-34836 GCA_035593865.1 Acidobacteriota bacterium | reverse complement strand
AAAGGCGGCCCTTTTTTCATTAAGTGTGTGAGAAATCCGGGCTAGCTCCTGGCTTCTGGCTTCTAGCTTTTCAGCTTCTGGCTCCTGGCTTCTGGCAACGCTCTCCGCCCCGCCTGTTTGGTATTTCCAAACTCTCTTGCAGTCTCTCGAATGTTTCGCCTACGATGAAGGTGTTACCAGAAAAGGCAACCGGCGGGATGCGTAAGATGTAAACCTACGAGAGGGTCTCGATCTGAAGTCTCGAGTGGGGGGCTCTCTACTCGCTTTCGTTGTCCATGCCCGTAGCTTTTTCCTCGGTCTGTCGAAGACCGCGTCGTGAGTCTTCTAACGAGTGGAGGTTCGCGATGTTCCATGGAGAGAGCGTTCGGAAGCTGAGAGAAGAACTGGAGTGGAGCCAGCAAGAGCTCGCTTCTTATCTTCGCCTCACCACAAAGGAAGTCGCCGCACTCGAGCATGGCTTGGCGCAACCGACAGACGAACAGATCGGAGCATTGTATCGGCTGGCCGCCTCCAAATCGATCCCGTTTGACCCGTTTCGAGGAACTCGACAATCAGTATCTGCCGCGGTGACCGACCCGTTTCTTGATTCTCGCCTGAGGCGAGTCAAGACTCTCGTTGAAAGCCTTTACAGCGAGCCGATCACTTTGGCCGATGCCGCAACCGCGGCTTGTCTGGAGAGCAAGTACTTCTCCAAGTTCTTCCGTAAGAAAGTGGGTATGCCGTTCTCAACCTGGCTCACTGATTTCCGCATCCGCAAAGCGAAAGAACTTTTGACCACCAGCGAAAAAGCAATACTGGATATTGCCTATCTCAGCGGGTTTCAAAGTTTGCGGACTTTCGAACGCCAATTTAAGCGCCATACCGAGATGACTCCAAAGGAATTCAGGGCGAAAAGACGAGCAATGTCGAGAATGTGACGAACAATGGCGTGACAGGACGTGGGATGGTTCCTTATTCTTGGATTTCTTTGCCGTTTATGACCGCTTCAGCCCGATCGTTTTCCGCCTGCAACCGTTCTTCCCTCTCCGGTCAGCACGCGAACAAGCCGGCAAGCAATGAATAGCTGGAGGTACAGATGTCTCGTCGCGTTGAGCAGAGACAACAAAAAGGGAAGAGGGTCAAGCAATCTCAGATATTCCAGTCTTCTTCAAATCAAACTGACTTCTCGGTGCCATTGGAGGAAACGGAACACCCCGAGGCCGAGCAGCGCCTCCGGGCAGAGCTGGAGGAAACTAAAGAACTGCTGGCGGTGCAAGCAGCCGAGTTGCGACGCACAACCCTTCAGTTAGCGACCGCCGAACAGCGTGAGCGCGATAGACTGGCCCGCATTCTGCACGACGACCTGCAACAACTGCTCCTGGCCACGCAGTGGAATCTGCGCAGTCTTAAGAATCGAGTCACGACCGATCGTCAACTTGGCGAAGAGGTAGACCGCGCGATCGAACTCCTGAATCAATCCATCGAGACAAGCCGGTCATTAAGTAGGGATCTCAGCCCTCCTGTACTGGAGGCAGGATTGTTGCCCGCCATCGGGTGGCTGGTGCAGTTCTTTCAGCAGGGTTATCTGTTCGACGTCACAGTTCAAGCGGAGGGAAGCTTCCTGGCAGTCCCCGACGACATCCGCGATTTTGCCTTCCAATCCATTCGAGAATTGCTTCTTAACGCCAGCAAACACAGCAACACCAACAGGGCCGAATTGCAGCTGAAAAACCACGGCACCTTCCTGGAAGTGACTGTCTCCGATCTGGGTGTCGGTTTTGATCCGGTCAGTCTCCAGTATGGCTTCGGCCTATCGCATATCTCCAGCCGGGTGGCACGTCTCGGCGGCGAATTACGAGTTGAAAGCAGGCCGGAGCGAGGCGCGACCTTTCGATTAATCATTCCTTACTCCGGGAAAATCACCTGACTAGCTCCTGGCCCCCGCCTCCCAGCTTCTTGCTTCTGCGTTCCGGCTCCCGACTTCTGGCTTCTTGCTCCTTGCGTCTCAGTCCCCAGAGTCTCGTCTGCGAAGGGCAAGGAGTGTGATGTCATCGCGAATCTCATTGCCTTGCATGAAACGGCACACCTCGTCGTAGAGGCTGCGGACCAGCCGGTCAAGAGGCTCGTCGCGATGTTTCTCGATACAGCTGATCACTCTTTCATCCCCGAAGGGTTCACCTCTGAAATCCTCCGCTTCTGTGCATCCGTCACTTGCCAGAACGACGAGATCTCCCGGCTGAATCGCCATATGCGTCTGTTCGTACTTCCCATCCGCGAACAAACCCAGAGGAAGGCCCGGCAGTTCCAGCCGGGTAACGCCGTTTGACCCGACGCAAAAAGGATATGGCATACCTCCGTTAGCAAAAGTGAGGCAGTTGGTCGCCAGATCCAGCCTGAGAAACCCAACCGCGATATAACTGGCTTCACGGGTTCTCCCGATCAGACTCGCATTCAGAAAAGAGAGCGAATCTGCCGGAGACTTGGGTTGAGCGAACAAGGTGCGCAATTGACCGCTGAAAACAGCGCCGTACAGGGCCGCCGGGACCGATTTGCCGGAAACGTCGCCTAGCACCATCTGAACAATCCCGGTTTCCGGTGAGTAATGAAAATCGTAGAGGTCACCGCCCACCTCCCATGCCGGGTGGTATTCCACCGCCACCTCATACCCGGGCAGTGCCGGACAACAAGGTGGAAGGATGTACCGCTGGATCTCCCGTGCAATTTCGAGTTCCCTCGCCAATCGCTCCCTTCTTATCAACTCGCGCCGGAAGCGCTCATTTTCGAGCGTCAACCGATATGTCTCCAAGCCCCGCTCAATGGTGACCAGAAGATCAACCGGCTCCCAGGGCTTGACCAGGTAGCGGAAGACCTTGCAGGTATTGATGGCGTCCATCAAGACGTCGGCATCCGTGAACCCCGTTAAAATCACCCGTATGGCATTTGGGTGAGTGGTTAAGCTATGGCGCAGAAGATCAATCCCGGTCATGTCCGGCATCCGTTGGTCGGTCACAATTACGGCGATTTCCGGATCTTGCTCGAGGAAACGCAAAGCTTCACCGCCGCTTTTGGCGGCTAATACCGGATAACGACCGACGAGCGTGCGATAAAGCTTTTGCAGGTTCGCGACTTCATCGTCGACGACAAGAACCTTTGCATCGTGCGGTTTGCTTGAAGAGGTAAACGCCATTCGCTGGTAGTGTAGCCTAAGACATCAGTCGGAGGCACTGCAAATCCCTGAGCGGCGGTAATTGCAAGGGCAAGCGATAGACGAAAAGGCTGCAAAAGGGAGACGGCTTATTGTGGAATACTGCCCGCACCGGATAGTCTGGCTGCAAATTAAGGCTTGCCCGCGCTTTCACTCGCCGGTGTTCGGCGAACGGAAGGACACAGCGAAGTCCTTTTTCTCCTGATCACCTCGCTTGTCTTCGGTGGTCTTAGACCGACTTCCCGGACTCTCAAAGATGACCCAATTTGACCGGAGAACAGTGGCTGTTGCGCCTTTTATTCGACAAGCGTAGTTCACGTTCGGGCCAGTCCTCTTTTCGGGCTCGCTGAATCGATAAAAGAACAACTCCCACCAGACTGAAAGATCCGGAAACGGAAACCCCTGCAAAAGCAGGTAAGAGGTCGGATCCCTGAAGTAGTTCTTCAAAAACTGCTCCTGGCGCTGTCGTTGAATTGGCGTCAGATACTCGAAGAGGCGATCGTGCCTCGGCGGAGGCGGAGTTACAGCGACAGCACCGCGTTCGGCCGCGTAGGCTGCGGTCATCAGGCGTCGAAGCGTACGGCTGGTTTCTCTGGCTTCCTCTTCGCTCAACTCCAGTCCGATATTCCGCGCCAACTCGGCCACTTCCTCGGGTGGAATTGGCGGAGCGTTATAGCGTCGAAACGCCTCTATGATGACAATGTCACCCGGGTAATTCTCGAGAAACGACTTCCGTATCGGGGCTATCGTCTGAATCGGAACCCCGCTATAGAAGGTCAGGATGAGATTTGCGCTCGGAGTGGCGTATATTCGGGTTCCCGGCCTCAATTCTATCTGCCGTAGGAAATCTATCCCTTCCACCACATCGGAACGAGCCAGGTCTCGAGTGGATAGCCGCAGGGCGTAAGCACGCTCCCAGCCAGCAAGGTAGGCGATCACTAGTGCGATGCAAACAACTATTGGTCGACGACGTGAAGATAATTGTCCGAGCGCGGAGAATAATGCGGCAGTCAACAGGACCCCTGGAGCGACGAGCCCAAGAACCAAACGGAGGTAGAAGTAGCTCGCCGCAGGCATCATGAACGTAAAAGCAAGAAAGTTGACCATCAACCAGAATGCCAGAAAAAGAAGAGCCGACATCCAAGGCAAAAGCGGTTCCGTGAATCGTTTCGGAAGATGTCTTCTGAGCAAGAAGCTTGCTCCCAGCCAGACCCCTCCGATAGCAATTGGTACGGCGTTTCGCCTGGAAAGAGGTTCAATAAACGCCTCAGGAAATTGCAGAAGCGACCAGGCTTTCGGCATCCTGCTGGCTTCCTCCAGAAATCCAGTCAAGATCAACCAGGGAACTGTCCCCGCGACAATCAGGAGCCCGAAAACAACAACTTTCTTAAGCCCTTGCGGATGCCGCAGCAGCAGAGGCGTCAGCGCGAGGCAAACAAGGCCGCCCGCAAACCAAAAAATCATGTGAGTGTGGAAGAGAAGGACGAAGCTGAGCGCGCCTAAAAGAAAATCACGCCATCTTCCCCTCTGAAGCATGAGCCAAGCGCACAATAAACACAAGATGTTAAGAGCAACGGTCGGCGAGTAATACCGCGCCTGCCAGGCATACCAGACGTAAAGCGGCGAGAACGAAGCCAGCAACAGGGCCGCCCATCCGGCTGCGCGATCGAAGATCAGGTATCCCGCCCGGAAAAGCGCTAGAAGAAAGACAATGCTGAAGATCACAGAAGGCAGACGAGCAACCTTCGTCCGAAAAGCCATGTCGCTAACAGAGTAGCGAAACTCAACCTGTTCCTTCGGCTGATCCGGCTCAATGCCGGCAAGCCAGAAAGCGGCAGCTATCGAATAGAGCGGCAGCCAGCCATGGTAGATAGCCACTCCCTTTGATGAGTAGCTTAAATCTCGGAACTCATACTCTTCGCTCTCGGGCCACAGCTTTATCAGGGTGTTCTCGAAAAGCGGCATCCCGAGGTAATGGTTCACGGGGCAACCATGGTCCAGAATCGTAAGGGCGTTGATGCAGGACTCGGCTTCGTCGACCCAGAGCGGATCCCTATCGAGATTCCATGCGCGAACGACGACTGCACAGAGCAAGACAAGTCCGAGCGCGGTTTTCTCCAGTCGGGTCACTCACAACCCCTTTCGGCTCCGAATTTCAGTGATAACATGGAATGATAGCGAATTCTATCGGAAGATTGCTCATTTTACTGACTCCTTCTCCACGAATCTTCTCGCGAGTTTTGAGCTTTGCGTCATTGTTTTTGAGAAACATGTCCGCTGGAACTGTAACTGGGTCAATACGCTATGCTTTCAGGGGTCGAAGCGCTCACACGGCTTGGTTTTTTGTTCCGAAGCCAAGATAGCCTGCGGTACCGTTTTTCAGGTACCCTTCCTCATTTTCTCAACATCCTCTCCCGAATCGCCCGAAATTCACTATTCGCCCGCCATTCAGGCCACCGGACAGCGTTTGCCACGTCGTAGCCCACGACAAAAAACAACCGGGCATCTTCGACAATTCCGCCCAAGTCCCAGTCGGGCTTCACTTCGTCCGAAGGTGCGTGGTAGTCTTCGTTGGTATACCTTTCACGCACTCTCATCCCGTAGTCGTCCGGTCTGTCGATGAACTCCACGCCTTCGTCGGTATAAAGAGCCGGCACGCCTCGTTTCGCAAAGTTGAAATGGTCGGAGCGGTAGTAGTATCCCTTTTCCGGCTCGGGATCCGGTCGCAATCGACGCCCCTGTCCAGCGGCCGCTTTCTCGAGATAATCGTCCAGTTGCGACGCTCCCATCCCGATCACAGTAATATCCCGAGTTCGCCCCCAAAGATTCAAGGCGTCCATGTTGATGGCCGCCAGTGTCTTCTCCAGTGGATAGATCGGGCGGGCGGCATAGTATTCTGAGCCCAGCAGACCTTGTTCTTCGGCCGTTACCGCCAGGAACAGAACCGACCGTTTCGGGGCCGGCTTCACCGTTGTGAAGGCCTTGGCGATCTCCAGCAGGGCTGCAACGCCTGAGGCATTGTCCTTAGCCCCATTGTAAATGTCGTCTCCATCTACCGGATCGCCTTTTCCCAAATGGTCCCAATGGGCCATATAGATAATGTATTCGTCTCGTAGTTTAGGGTCGGCCCCATCCAGTCTTGCTACAACGTTCCTCGAATCCAAGGTACGCATCTGGTTTTCCAGGGAGACTGACACCTCCACGCCGAGAGGCATCGCCCGAAAGCCGCGTTTTGCCGCGGCCTGCTTCAGCGAGTCGAAATCTTGTCCGGCCATCTTAAACAGATTACGGGCAGCCTCGAGTGAGAGCCAGCCTTCGACCGCTGCCTTCCCGGCGTTCCCATCAGGCGTGACCAGATCAAAGCGCTCACCAGCAAACCCCTGGACGACGCTCCATGGGTAACCAGCAGGGCCTGTCTCGTGGACGATCAGGATTCCGGCGGCGCCCATCTCCGCACCTTTATCGTACTTGTATGTCCATCGGCCGTAGTAGGTCATGGCCTTCCCGCCGAATACCTCCGGGTCCAACTGACCGTCAGGTCCGCTGATTGGTGGATCATTCACCAGCACCACGATGGTCTTGCCGGTAACGTCGACTCCGCTGAAATCATTCCAGTCATACTCAGGGGCTTCGATTCCATACCCCGCGAAGACAAGATCAGAGGACTCAAGCGAAACTCGATTTGTCACCCGCCGGGTCCATGCGATGAAATCCTGCTTATGGCGAAGGTTTACTTTTTCGTCGTCCTTCATGAACGTCAATGGCGACGGCGTTGGATTCATACCCACCAGCGGGACTTTCTGGACGTAGGTTCCGTCGGTGTTTCCCGGCGCAAGTCCCATCGACTTAAACTGCTGGATCAGGTAGTCAACGGTCTTCTCCTCGCCCTGGGTCCCCGGCTTTCGGCCTTCGAAATCATCGGAGGCCAGGACCTTGATGTGTTTCAGGATGCGGGTGCCGTTGATTGCTGCCGGCTGGGCTAATACCCCTGCCGTTGAAAGAGTTGCCAGAAGTGCTACACAGAGCCATTGCTTCATATCAGGAGAATAACCGGTAAATTCGCGGACAGTCGAGTCTACTCTTTCACTTTTTAACTTCGGGGCAATGTTCCCAAATTTCAGGCGGACAGGGCGGCGACCGGCAAGGTCTCGAAGACGGCGGAGGCATCCAGGACCTGGTTCGGACCGGCCGAGCGAGCGCTCACCTGTTCCCCGGTCAAGATGTTCCGCCAATTGGCCGGCGCTTCGCTGGGTAGCATAATGACCGTGTCCTGCCAGACGTCTTGCCCTGTCGGGAACTGTCCATGGTGGACCAGGTTGGTTACTAGTCTTGGAACGGCGGCAAGAACCCACTTTTCTGCATGGCTACGCAGGATAGCGCAAAGAAATTCACGACGCTGCCCCGAGGTCTCCGCGCCCGCGTAGCTTCCCGCTTCAAACAGATCCCTGTTTTCGCGCCTAAAGTTCAGAAATCGGGAGGTCACCAGAAGCTTGATGGCACCGCTTTTCCAGTCGGCCAGGTATTCGGCCGCCAGGTCTCTTATCCCCTCCCCGGCAGCAAGAATTCTCTCCAAGTGCATGATTCGAGTACGAAAGTCGATCGGGCGTCTATTGTCGGGGTCCACCATGGCCAGGTTCCACATTTCGGTCCCCTGGAAGAAGTCCGGGACCCCGGGGGATACGATCTTGAGGAGGACCTGGGAGAGTCCGTTGAGGGCCCCGAAAAAGGCGACTTCGCGCTCGAAGTCGAGAAAGTCCGAAAGGAAGTGATTAGAGCGCGACTTTGTCAGGATGCGCATCATGAACTCCTTGACGGCGCTCTCGTTGGCTTCATTTGGTCGCCGCCAGTTGCTGTACGCCTGCGCCTCGCGCATCGCTTTCTCAACGTAGCCCTCGAGACGATCCTTCCATTCCGGCATCTCCTTTTCAAGAAGAGGCCAGGATGAGACGAGCGTTTGGTAAAGCATGATTTCCTGGTTATCATCCGGAAGTGTCTTGCCATCAATTTCGCGGCGGAACTTCCGGTTCCAGCGCGACCATTGCCCAACCTTTCGTGTCCAGCTCTCCGACATCTCCGATAAAACGTTCAATCTGGCTCGTGCATCTTCACCGCGCTTGGTATCGTGAGTGGAAGTCGCGTTCATGGAAGAGGGCCAACGCTCGAGTCTTTTCTGATTGTATCGGTGGAACTCCGTGGGGGAGACGCTTCCGGCCGCCGGGTCGCTCCCGACCTCATTCAGAGAAATGAGGCAGTTGTAGGAGTAAAGGGCACTGTCTTCCACACCCTTAGCTGCCACCGGTCCGGTGAACTGTTGCCAGCGCATTACAAAAGCCAGCCAGCGGTGCTTGTCGTCTTCGGTCGCGGCCGACGTGAAATCCAGAGTCAAAACCCGTTTGAGAAATCTCTGAGCCGCTGCGCTTAAGAGAGGATTCCTGGCTCTTACCATGGCGAATGTTCGGTCCAGAACCTGCTTATCTTGTTCGGAGACCGAAAATGAACGCACATATGTACGGTAAACGGGGAGACAGGCAGTGGCTTCGAGAAGGGTTTTTTCGAGTTCGCGGCGAGACAGGTCCCGACCATATCGATCACGGTTTGCGATCCGGTCGAACTGGTCTTTGAGAGCCATAAACTCGGAATAGAACTTCCGGCCGATCACCAGTTTCTTCTTCTCATACTCGACATCTTGGAAGCTCGAAGAAAGACCGGTGAACTCCGAATAAAACCGTTCCAGCCTGGTCAGCCCCTCGGGTTCCAAAAAGAGACGATTTAGCACGTTCAGGTAGTCGTAGCCGGTAGTGCCGCATGCCCCCAGTGCATCCGGGAGATCTTCCTCCCCCGAAAGGATTTTTTCGATAACGATGTAAAGATCGGTTTCTGCCTGGTCAGCCTCTCGAGCCATCCTGCGCCAGACACTCTGGAGTCGGTCCAGGTACTCGTGCGGATCCCGAAGCCCGTCGATGTGATCAATGCGCAGGCCGGACAGATGTCCTTCCCTAAGCAACTCGAAGACGAGACGATGAGTGGAATCGAATACTTCCGGCTGTTCCGTCCGCAAGCTGATCAAGTCACTGATGTTAAAAAACCGGCGGTAGTTGATGTTGTCCAAAGCCGTCCGCCAGAAACTCAGGCGATACCACTGGGAATTCAAGAGTGCGTCAAGCAGGTTGAAGCTTTCCGGCTCTCCTTTACGACCGTTGAACAGAGCGATGTTGTGATCAAGAAAAGCCCTGGCTTCTGGATTATTGCTGTAGACCTCCCACAACATGGTCCGAATCACCTGACCCGTCTGGCGGGTTTCTTCGGGGTCGACTACCGGCATCGTGTTATGAGGGAGATCCTCTGAAGCATCGTCGACCGGGACGTTCGACTGCGAAAGTTCGGACTGGGTCTTCGACCATTCGTTGATAGCCGCGCTGATATCCACTATGGCCGCTTTTGCTTCCCGGTCCTCGAAACTCTCCAAGCGATGAGTAAGAATCTGACGGGTGGTGGCCAACTCGAGTGGAAGACGCAGGCCATAGTAGCGAATGGCAATCCCTTTGTCATCCAGGAAGAGCCTTAACCGCTGACCTTCAAGCGCCTCCGCGTACACGGTCCGAAGAATCGGGAGTATCACCTTGTTCTCGGCAATGCCTGAGGCTGGGTTCCAATCAATATCGAAGTAATCTGCATAAGGTGATCGTCTCCCGTTTTCCAGGATGTCATACCACCAGGGGTTGTCCAGGCTGACCGCCATATGATTGGGGACGATGTCGAGCAACAAACCCATGCCTCGAGACCGGAGCTCCCCTGCCAGAAGATTTAACTCCGCCCGCCCGCCCAGTTCCTGGTTTACGGATGTCGGATCAACCACGTCGTAACCATGCGTGCTGCCAGGTCGTGCCTGAAATATCGGCGAACTGTAAAGATCGGTAATCCCCAGCTTGTCAAAGTAGTCGACAAGCTTCCGGGCGTCCTCAAATCGGAAGTCCTTATGAAACTGAAGGCGATAAGTCGACGACGGTGTCCTCATGGGAAGACCTCCTTCATTCGTTCCTGCCAGGCAACGGAGAACACCGACGAAAGCGTCCGGGAGAAGACCAGCACTCTCGTGGGCGCCGGAGGCATCTCGGAACTATGCCTCGCTCTTAAGCATGATCACGGCCAGCGGCGGGACGGTCAGGTTCAGAGTGTGCGGGCGGTTGTGTGAGTAAATTGGAGCGGCCTCGACGCCTCCCAGATTTCCGTGTCCGCTCCCCCCGTAATAATGGGCATCGCTGTTCAGGATTTCCCGCCAGAACCCGCCCCGCGGCACTCCCAGTTGATAGTTAAAACGCGGGAGAGGTGTGAAATTGCAGACAACCAGAATCAGGTCCTGATTGGTTCGGGCGTGCCGAAGGAAACTGATCGTACTGGATTCGGTATCGCAACAATCCACCCACTCAAACCCCGAAGGCTCGAAATCGATTTCGTACAATGCCGGCTCGCGGCGATAGACCTGATTCAAGTCACGCACCCAGTCTTGCAGCTGCTGATGGCTGGGGAACTCGAGTAGGTGCCAGTCAAGACTTCCATCATGATCCCATTCCCGCCACTGTCCGAATTCGCCGCCCATGAAAAGCAGCTTCTTGGCGCCCAGACCATACATGTAACCGAACAGCGTGCGCAGGTTAGCATGCCTACGCCACTCGTCCCCCGGCATTTTGCTCAGCAAGGATCCTGTTCCGTGAACGACTTCGTCATGCGACAGAGGGAGGATATAGTTTTCCTGAAAGGCGTACATCATTCGAAAAGTCAGCTTGTCGTGATGGTATCTGCGGTAGAAAGGATCCTGCGACATGTACTTCAGGGTATCGTGCATCCATCCCATGTCCCATTTGTAACCGAAGCCAAGTCCTCCGACATAGGTCGGTCTTGAAACAGCCGGCCAGGCGGTCGATTCTTCAGCAATGGTCTGAACTCCCGGGTACCATCGGTAAACTTCCTCGTTGAAACGCCTTAGAAATGCCACGGCGTCCAGGTTTTCCCTTCCGCCGTGCTCGTTTGGGACCCATTCCCCGGGCTTGCGGCCATAGTCGAGATACAACATGGAAGCCACCGCATCCACACGCAATGCGTCGACGTGATAAACGTCCAGCCAGAAGAAAGCGCTGCTGAGAAGAAAGCTTTGCACCTCTGGTCGCGCGTAGTCGAAGAGGTGCGTGTTCCACTCGGGATGGATCCCTCGGCGCGGGTCGGCGTGTTCATACAGATGGGTGCCGTCGAAAAAGGCCAGGCCGTGCTCATCGCTCGGGAAATGTGACGGCACCCAGTCCAGGATTACGCCAATATCGTGCTGATGGAGAACATCGATCAGGTACATGAAATCCTGGGGAGTGCCGTAACGGCTGGTCGGAGCAAAATAGCCGGTGGTCTGGTAGCCCCAGGAACCGTAGAACGGATGCTCCATAACGGGAAGGAATTCGACATGGGTAAACCCGAGCCGGCTTACGTACTCTGCCAGCCTGTCCGCCAACTCCACGTAAGTGAGAAAACGATTGTTCTCTTCAGGCACCCTCATCCAGGAGCCAAGGTGGACTTCGTAAATCGAAATTGGCGCAGCCAAATCCTGCCTATGAGCTCGATCCTTGAGCCAGTCTCTGTCGTTCCACTCGTATTCCAGGTCCCACACGATTGAAGCGGTTGCGGGCGGCACCTCGGTGTGGAAGGCGAAAGGATCCGATTTGTCCGCCCGATGCCCAGAATGACGCGAAACCACGTGGTATTTGTAGACGGTTCCCCGGCCGATATCCTCAACAAAGGCTTCCCAGATCCCCGAGTCGCCTCGTTGAGTCATCAGGTGTGTCTCCTTGGACCATTCGTTGAAATTACCTATGATCGAAACCCGCTCGGCATTTGGCGCCCAGACGCTAAAGAAAGTTCCCGGCCGGCTGTCAACTGTCCCGAGGTGAGACCCGAGTTTCCAATACAAACGCAGATGTTTTCCTTCCTTCAGATAATGAAAGTCGTCGCTGCTCAGGAGTGTCGCCTCTTCAGCACTCGTGGTCATAACGGATAAGCCTCCGTGTCAATCCTCCTCAGGACTTCCAATTAATCGGTGAATCCCGCTTATAGGGATCGACGCCCAGTCTGGCCGATTGTTGAGCTCATAGCCGAGTTCGTAGATGGCCTTCTCGAGCAGAAGAATCCTCAGGAGCAGCCGCAGGTGAGCGGGATTTTCGGGCAGGAAACCGCCCGGCGACGCAATGGCGAGATACGCTTTGAGAAACACGACTGAAACCCAGGTGAACCAGACTCCGGCCAGGGGCTCCAGTACCGATTCATCCTCCTTCCGGATCAAACCACTCTCCTGCTGGACCCTGAGAGCCTTATGAACGGCGTAGTCAAACGAGCGCAACATACCGGCGACATCCCGCAAGGGGGAATGCTTGAGCCGACGTTCCCCGAGTGGCCTCGCCGGCTCGCCTTCAAAATCGATGATCACGAAATCTTTGCCGGTGTACAGCACCTGCCCCAAGTGGTAGTCACCGTGAATCCGAATGCGGAAAGCATTGATTCTCTGACCCAGGAGCGACTTAAAGATCGCCATGATCGAATCACTTTTCAGAGAAAGGGATTCGGCTTGTTCCCGGATGGATTCCGGCAACACGGAGAGGCGTGACCGAAGAAGTCCCAGCACCTGGGTAGTGAGAGTTCGCAAAGACTGGAACAGGGAACGCTGCGACAGCGTCGTAAATGCTTCCGCGGAAAAATCCGGGTTGTCCTTTTCCGAGGCGAGGACCAAATGCATCTCGCCGGTTCGTTCACCCAAAAGACGCGCTGATTCCAGATAAGTTCCGATGATCTCGAGCATCTCCTCGGGAACCTCGCTGTCGAGCAGTTTGAACGGTGAACCCCGGGGACTTTTCACAAGTCTCTGCTTTTCGTGTACGGACCTCGCCAATACACGCTCGAAATACCGCTTCAGAACCTCCAGCGTGTAATCCCAGGCGTCTCCCTGGTTGGGAACGTATTCCTGCAGGATGGCCACACTGATCGGCTGATCGGGGGCTTTTGCATATTCAATTGCACCAACAACCCGCGGGACGTGCTCGAAGCCCCGTTCGGTCAGAAAGCGCCCGATTTCGAGCTCGGGGTTGATGCCCGGCTCGAGCTTGCGAAAGAGCTTCAGGATGAACTGCTGGCCAAAAATAACTGATGTGTTGGTCTGCTCCGCGTGGATCGCCGCAGGCACCAACTCCTCCAGCGATCCCGTCAATTGCCTGGCCTTTCGGATCGTCCATCCCTGGATTTCACCATTGTCTCCGCGAAGGGACCGCCGGGCTCGCATGAAGCGCAGAAGGGCGTTCGCAAATCCAGGATCGAAAATGGGCTCATAAACGAGCGTTTCCGCCTCTCCCGCCCGGCCGCCCGCCAACCGCGCCACCACAGCCTGGGAGTTTTCCTCTATGATCTCCTGGCTTTTCCCGCCGGAGGCGAAATTGAGGGGCAGGAGGTAGATTTCCCCATCGCCTTGAACATATTCCACCAGGACAAAACACAGGTATGCACGGGAGTCGTCATAGGGGAAAGAAACCACTTCCTGAATCCGCGCTGACCGGATCTTACGAGCTTTCCCGCCAAACCAGCGCCTGGTTTCCAGATATTCTGGAAGCATCGCTTCAAAGCTCGGACGCCGCCTCCCTTTCAAGATCTCGCTCCAAGTCCGTACTTCAGTCAGAATCGGGATTTCCGTTCTGCTTGCTACTCTCACCTCATCCTTCACCTCACGAATCCCGAACCAGTAAAACGTATGCGGACCCAAGGTAAAGAAGTATGGTTGCTCCGCAACCGGAGGAAAGACGGTCTGACCGAAAATTTCGACAAGATGCTTACCTGCAAAGGAGGACAGGTCCAACTGGGCGCACTGGACGAATCGCGAGAGGTTCGCCAGCACCAAGACCGTCTCCTCTTCAAAACGGCGAATGAAGGCCAGGATTTTCGGATTGGCCGGATAGAGAAATTCGATGCTGCCACGACCAAAGGCTCTCAATCGTTTCCGAAACCCGATCAGCCGTTTGGTCCACCAAAGCAGAGAATGAGGGTTGTTTTGTTGAGCCTCAACGTTGACCGATTCGTGATGGTACTCAGGGTCAATGATCACAGGAAGATAAAGGCGCTGCGGATTTGACCGCGAGAATCCGGCATTCCGGTCGGGCCCCCATTGCATCGGTGTTCGAACACCGTTCCGGTCGCCGAGATAGATATTGTCCCCCATCCCGATCTCGTCGCCGTAGTAAAGCACCGGAGTTCCTGGAAGCGAAAAGAGCAATCCTTTCATTAACTCGATCTTGCGGCGATGATTGCCGAGCAGCGGCGCCAACCGGCGGCGGATTCCGAGGTTGATACGAGCCTGGGGATCGCTCGCATAGACCCTGTACATGTAATCCCGCTCTTCATCGGTCACCATCTCCAGAGTCAATTCGTCATGATTGCGAAGAAACAGCGCCCACTGGGCGGTTTCCGGGATAGCGGGAGTCTGGTCCATGATATCGATGATCGGAAAACGGTCCTCTGTCCGAATGGCCATAAAAAGCCTCGGCATCAGGGGAAAGTGAAACGCCATATGGCATTCGTCACCGTTTCCGAAGTAGGCAGCCGAATCCTCCGGCCATTGATTTGCCTCTCCAAGCAACATGCGATCGTTGTATTTCCTGTCCAGGTGGGCGCGCAGCTTTTTCAAAAAAGCATGTGTTTCAGGCAGATTCTCGCAGTTCGTTCCTTCCCGCTCGTAAAGATATGGAATCGCGTCCAAACGCATCCCGTCCACCCCCATATCGAGCCAGAAATCGAGCGCGTTGAGAACCGCGCGGTGAACGGCCGGGTTGTCGTAATTCAGATCCGGCTGGTGCGAGTAAAAACGGTGCCAGTAATAAGAGCCGGCAACCGGGTCCCAGCTCCAGTTCGACGATTCAAAATCCTTGAAGATAATGCGCGCCTCGGAAAACTTGCGGGGATCGTCCGTCCAGACGTAAAAGTCCCGGGCACTGGTTCCTCGCCGAGCACGCCGCGCTCGCTGAAACCACGGATGCTGATCTGACGTGTGATTCAAGACCAGTTCCGTTATCACGCGCAAACCACGCCCGTGTGCCTCCTTCAGAAAGTGCTTGAAATCGCGCAGCGTTCCGTAGGCTGGATGGACGTCTTTGTAATCCGCAATATCGTACCCGTCATCTCGCAGTGGCGATGGGTAGAAAGGCAGAAGCCAGATTGCTGTTATGCCCAGGTCCTGGAGGTAATCGAGTTTTTGAGTCAAGCCCGCAAAATCTCCGATTCCATCGCCGTTGGCGTCGTTAAAAGAACGTACGTGCAGTTCGTAAATGATCGCGTCTTTGTACCAGAGGCTGTCAGTTGACATAAACGGAGCAGGCCGACCCAGGAACTCTCACAACAGCGTCAAGAAAGACCCGGTGTCTGTCACAAGTAATATTCAAAATCACGTTCCGACCTCACTTTTCTCCGCACTCGGAAGATGTGAGCCGGGACTCTGACGGGATCGAGGGAAACGAAGTTGCGGCGGCCCTGAAACAGGTATCTGGCCCCGCTGATCAGGTCGTGGACCTGATAGGCATCCTTCTGCTCAATTCCCATCTGTTCAGGCGGAGCCTCAATCCAACCTGCCTGAGCATGATGCGGGTCGAGGTTGACAACCACCAATATGACATTCAAGAAATCATCAGTCCGTTTCGAGTAACACAGGATCTGGGGGTTGTCACAGTCGTAAAAACAGAGACTCCAGTCGCTCTGGAGCGCCCGATTTTCTCTGCGAATGCGGTTAATCAGTGCAATGAAATCGGAAATATTCTCCTTATGGCTTTCGCTCGCCCAGTGCCGGATCTGGTACTTCTCCGAGTCGAGATACTCCTCACTGCCCGGCTCGCGCGGACGGTTCTCACAGACTTCATATGCCGGGCCGTAAATCCCGTAGTTTGCGGTTAGGGTGGCGGCCAGTACAAGCCTTGCCATGAAAGCGGGCCTGCCACCGGTTTGGAGGTACTCGGTCAGAATGTCCGGCGTATTGGGCCAGGAGTTCGGTCGAAAATACTCCCGAACTTCGGTTTTCGTTAATTGAGCATGATATTGACGCAGTTCCCAGGCCGTATTTCGCCACGGGAAATAGGTGTACGACTGCGTAAAACCGACTTTAGCCAGATGGTACATGATTCTCGGGCGCGTAAAGGCTTCTGAGAGGAAAATTACTTCGGGATACTGCGACTTGACCTCATCAATCAGCCATGTCCAGAACTGAAAAGGTTTGGTGTGGGGATTATCCACTCTGAAAATCCGTACTCCCTGGTCAATCCAAAAGAAAACGACGTCCTTAAGCTCTTGCCATAACGCTTCCCACTCGGTTGTCTCAAAGTCGAAAGGATAAATATCCTCATATTTCTTAGGTGGATTCTCGGCGTACTGGATCGTCCCGTCCGGCCTGTGCCGGAACCATTCCGGATGCTCAGCGGTATATGGATGATCCGGCGAACACTGAAAGGCGATATCCAGCGCGATGTCGATTCCCTGCTCCTTGGCTTTGCTGACAAGCGAACGGAAGTCCTCCAGGGTCCCCAGATGAGGATCCACGGTTTTGTGGCCGCCCGCCTGCGAACCAATGGCCCAGGGACTGCCAACGTCGGTGGGATCAGGGACCGGTGTGTTGTTCTTTCCTTTGCGATTAGTTTGTCCGATGGGATGTATGGGGGGAAGATAGAGCACGTCGAACCCCATCCTGGCCAGTCTGGGCAGTTGGTTCTCAACATCTCGAAAAGTACCGTGACGATCGGGACTCGGACTGGCAGATCTGGGGAACAGCTCATACCAGGAGCTGAACCGAGCCCTCTCTGGGTCGACCACGACCGGCAGGTTCTTCCCATACCTTGTGCTGAGAGTTCGGTCTGGGTACCGACACATGAGATCGAGCAGTTCGTCCGCCAAGGCCAGGTGCGCCGCCTCGCCCGGATCCGTCACCAATGTCATTGAATCGGCCCACCTCTTTAGCCGCCGGCGGTCGTCTGCCTGGGCCCGCTCGAGCGCCTGCTGGACTAATCGGCTTCCGATCAGCAGATCGGTTGCCGTAACCTGTCCGGCTTCCACCCTTTTGCGGAGATCCCATCGCCAAGTTGCGAAATGATCGACCCATGCTTCGGCCGAGTATTCGTAGCGGCCCAGTCTGTCGACGGTGAATTCGGCCCGCCAGCGGTCATTTCGGAGTTCCCGGAAGGGAGTCTCAAACCAATCAGCTTCACCAAGAGGCCTGAACAAAAGAACGGCCGAGATCCGGTCGTGCCCATCGACGAAAATATCGGCCTCCACTGCGACCGTCTCGCCCACCACGCGCTTGATTGGGACTCGCCCGCAATCGATCTCCGGAGTCAGAGCCTCAATTACAACTCGACATCTTCCAGTTGCCGGTATCTCCCGGGCCACCAGTTTGTGCATGGAGCTGAACTGCTTAGACGGGCTTTATTTCGAGGTTACACTCAACAACCGGGGCGTGCAACCCCAGGCCCGCCTTCGCTCCTGGAGGCCGCCCGCTTACCATCCGCGCTATCCGTGTGATCCGTCCTATCCGCGGGCAGGTCATCTCCCCGCGGATAGCACGGATTGCGCGGATTACACGGATGAGGGGCTTTGTTCGTGCAAGTTCGTCTGCGCGGTACGGTTATCCCTTCGGTCCTGCGTCTGTTACGATAGAATCAACCGCATTTCACTCTCTGTATCTCTTTCTGAACATCAAAAGGGAGGCTCAGGATGAGAATTTGGCCCGGCTCCCCTTATCCCTTGGGGGCAAACTACGACGGAACCGGAACAAACTTTTCGTTGTTTTCTGAAGTCGCAGAAAAGGTAGAACTTTGCCTTTTCGACGAAAACGGTGAGGAAACCAGGGTGCAACTGCCGGAGGTGACCGGCTTCTGCTGGCATGGATATCTTCCAGATGTCCTTCCCGGTCAGCGTTATGGCTTCCGGGTACACGGTCCCTGGGATCCCGAGGCTGGGCACCGGTGCTGTGCGGGAAAGCTTCTCCTTGACCCTTATTCAAAAGCCATCGACGGCCCGGTTAAGTGGAATGAAGCTTTGTTCACTTATCATTTCTCAGACTCGAACGGGCCCCTTAACGAAGCGGACAGCGCCGCGTACATGCCTAAATCCGTAGTTATCAGCCCTTACTTCGACTGGGGAACCGACCGTTTGCCGCGGATCCCGTGGAACGAAACAATCGTCTATGAAACGCATGTCAAGGGATTCTCAATGCTTCACCCGGACATTCCCGAGAGAATTCGCGGCACCTACGAGGCACTGTCTCACCCGGTCGCACTCAAGCACTTTGCTCACCTGGGAATAACTGCGGTTGAACTTCTCCCGGTTCATCACTTCGTTCATGATGCCCATCTCATCGAACGCGGCCTGCGGAATTACTGGGGCTACAACTCGATCGGCTACCTGGCAGTTCACAGCGAGTACCAGACACCCGGGCCCGTGGGTCGCCAGGTGCAGGAGTTCAAACAAATGGTCAAGACCCTGCACCAGGAGGGTATCGAAGTGATCCTGGACGTGGTCTACAACCACACTGCGGAAGGCAATCACATGGGACCGACCCTCTGCTTCAAGGGCATTGACAACGCCGCCTACTATCGGCTGGTCCAGGACAACCGCCAGTACTACATGGACTACACGGGAACAGGCAACAGCCTCAACATGCGTCACCCGCACGTGCTCCAGCTGATTATGGATTCGCTGCGCTATTGGATTATCGAGATGCACGTCGACGGCTTCCGGTTTGACCTTGCCTCCACCCTCGCCAGGGAACTGCACGACGTCGACAGACTGTCGGCTTTCTTCGATTTGATTCAACAGGACCCGGTCGTCAGCCAGGTCAAACTGATCGCTGAGCCTTGGGACGTGGGAGAGGGCGGTTACCAAGTGGGGAACTTCCCTCCCGCGTGGTCCGAGTGGAACGGAAAGTACCGGGACACTATCCGCGACTACTGGCGGGGCGAAGGGGCGACCCTCGGTGATTTTGCCTACCGGCTGACCGGAAGCCCAGACCTGTACGAAACCACCGGACGCAGACCCTATGCCAGCGTGAACTTTGTGACTGCTCACGACGGTTTCACGCTTCGGGATCTGGTTTCCTACAACGAGAAACACAACGAGGCTAACGGCGAAGACAACCGAGACGGTGAAAGCCATAACCGCTCCTGGAACTGCGGCGTTGAAGGGCCGACCGACGATCCGGGAATCAACGGCAGCGCAACTTCCTGGCGAGTCTGATTCTGTCACAGGGAATTCCAATGATCCTGGGCGGCGATGAGATGGGGCGAACTCAATACGGAAACAACAACGCTTATTGTCAGGACAACCCGATCTCCTGGTACAAGTGGGACGAAAAGGACCAGGATCTGGTTGACTTCGTCAGCGAAGCAGTCAGACTGCGCAAAACGCACCCCGCACTACACCGACGTCGATGGTTTCACGGCCGGCCTATACACGGTGTCGCAGACATTGCATGGATCAGGCCCACCGGTGAGGAAATGACGGACGACGACTGGAAGCAGGGTTCAATAGCAAAATCGCTAGGGGTTTACCTGAACGGCAAGGCACTGAACTATACCGACGAGCGAGGAGAGTTGATTGTCGATGACACTTTCCTAATTTTCTTCAATGCGCACTACGAACCCTTGAATTTCACATTTCCGCCCGCAGCGTGGGGTAAGAAATGGACCAAGATCCTGGACACGAAACAGCCGCCCGGAAAAGCGACACATCGTAAATACAGGCCCAATGAAAAGGTCAGGGTCGAAGCACGCACCATGAGCGTCTTTATCGCCGAAGCGGGCTAAAGGCTCATCGTTGATACCAAGGCTTAAGAGCGTTCAGCTAAAGTCCTCCAGGCAATCGCGGAAATGAAATAGAGGACTGAGAAAACCGCCAGGACCCCAGTGTATGTTGAGTAGCTGATCGAGCCCAGGAAATACCAGACAGCGGCACCCAGGCAGACCACCAGACTCAGTAGAGTCGAGACCGTTGCAATGATCTTCATGCGCTCGCCTCCCCTCTTCCCCGATCCGCAATTCGTTGCAGGATGACGTAAGCGATAAGTGCTATGAAATACCCGGGCAACCAGCGGAAGAACAGATGAATCGGCATGTAATAGCACAGAGCCAGGGTACCGACCCAGACCGCCGCGGCGTTCCAGTTGAATATCCAGCCTTTCTTTTCCGCTTGATACTGCTGAATCCCCAACTTAGGAAGAATCCAGTGCTCCGCAAAGACGACAGCGCCAATCGGCATCAGGATAAGCCCATAAAGCGCCACGTAATCCAGTAGCTTGAGGAAGAAGACCGGAAAGCAAGCCAAGATAGTCGTTACAGCGCCCGCGACCAGAGTGATCTTCCACCGCGGCCAGTTTGGGGTGACTATCTGCAGGGCAAGCCCCGCCCGGTAGAGCGTCGGATTGGCGGTTGTCCACCCGGCCAGTAGAACCGCTCCCACCCCGGCCAGACCTGCCGCCTGATAGGCCATCAGACCCGGGTCCATCTCCCGATTAGCCGCCGCCACCATGATTCCCGAACAGATCCAGGCAAGCATGTGTCCAGGGTACATGCCGAAGGCAGAGTACAGACCGTACGTCCATCGTTTGGCATACCGAAACAGCGCCATATCGGATAAACCAACGTGCATTGCAAGGTTGGCAAACCAGGCAAAGAACAGAATGTGCCACATTCCGAACTTCTCCTGGCCTGGACTCGGTTGACCGTTCCAGATTCTGGTGGTCGCGACTTCGTACAGGTTGCTCAGATCCTTTTCAACACCCAGTGAGGGCAATACGGCTATAGCCCCGACCACGAAGACCATGAAAATCCAAGGCGAGCAAACGGAGGCAAACTTGCTCAGCCGTTCGAATCCAAGGATTGCTAGCGTGGTGAATCCGGCACCGATCAGTACTGCCAGGATTATCCAGCCAACACTCGTTGGGTAGATGGAGTCGAGTGGGGGAACCGGAACCCCGAATCCCAAGCCGAGAGCAGTGGCTGATATGGAGATCATGGCACCGGCCAGTATGCAGTACATGGCCGCATTGGCGATGTTGTAGACCACCGTCAGACCCGGACCGATTATTCGGCGCAAGTACCAATACAACGTCAGGCGAACCCTCGTAGCTATGGGAGCACATATTAGCGTCCACGACAGCACGGCCAGAAGGTTGCCCAGGACCAGGCCGACCAGCAGGTCGCCTAGCGACACTCCGTGAAGCACAAAGAAGGCGCCAATCACGAATTCCGTCGCAGCGACATGCTCTCCCGCAAAAACGCCCGCGAATTTAGCGCCGGAATGCAGATTCTCCGGCTTGACCTCCTCCCGGTCAAACTCGTAGAGCTGGTCCATGCGGGAAACAATGCTCGAAAATGCTGAGTCCTTCGTACCCTTGTCTCGCGGCGATGTTCCTTGAAGAGTCGGCCTGCTCATATGGCCGACACTGTAGTAGCAGTCTTCTCAACGGTCAAGCACGAAAGAACGTAGGGATGAAGCGAAAGGCATTTACCATTTTCCATTCGGCTGTGGACTCATCGAGACAGGCATCGTCCTCAGATGGTGAAATGGAAAATGGAAGATGAACGATGGAAAATGTTTTTCTCTTTACCCCGCAACTCCCCTGCACCCCTTTATCTTTTTGCCCCTTGCTTTTCCCCTTTTATCCCAGCGGTTTTAAATGTCAGCAGATGCGGCTAAACTGATGGCACTTGTGAGCTTTAAGGTCTTGTTTCTGCAGTACGTCTTTTTCTGTCTGGGGTTCTACTGCGCCACGCTCTGGGCCGGTCAGCCAGGCGAAATCCGCGGACTCTGGGTCGTCCGTACCTCTCTGACCAGTCCCGAGTCAATTGACCGTCTCATAAACGAAGCTGCGGACACCGGTTTCAATACCCTTATCGTCCAAGTCAGAGGCAGGGGAGATGCCTTCTATCAATCACGGTTGGAGCCTCGCTCCAATCTCCTGTCGACTCAGAGCGCCGGATTTGACCCTCTCGCTTACCTTCTCGAGAAGGCTAAACCGAGGGACCTCAGAGTCCACGCCTGGGTCAATGTCCTGTTCGTTCACGAGGCCGCGGCCCGGAAGATCAGACCTAACCATGTTCTCGCCCGGCATTCGCAATGGGCCATGGTGCCATCGAGTCTGGCTTCGACTTTCTACTCCGCGAAACCCACTTTTCCGCGTTCTCTGGAGCGAATTGCCGAAGTCATCCGAAAGAACTCCGGCGTTGAGGGCTTCTATCTCGACCCGGCAGAACCGGGGGTCCGGGAGCATCTGGTGGCGGTCTGCTCAGATCTTCTTTCCCGCTACGCCGTGGACGGACTTCACCTGGATTACCTGCGTTACCCCGACCCTTCCTTCGGCTACGGACGGGCGGCACTTGACTCATTTCGGCAGGAAATTGACGAGAAGCTTAAGCCTGCCGAGCGCCAGCGAATGGCGAGGGCTTTCACCAGGAATCGGCTTTACTACACCCAGCGATATCCGCGTCAGTGGGCCGAATTTCGCAGACGCCAAGTCACTGACCTGGCGGCAGCTTTGTATCGGGCAGCTCACGGGCAAAGGGCGGGAACGATGGTTACGGCGGCTGTAAAAGCGGACAGTGAAATCGCGTACAGCCAGAAGTTCCAGGACTGGAAGCTTTGGATGGAAGAAGGGCTGCTCGACGGACTCTGCCCTATGGCCTACACGCGTTCCAACGACGCATTCAAAAGCCAAGTGGCAATTGCCCGAGGGTTAAGTTTCGGCCGCCCGGTCTGGGTCGGCATTGGCGCCTGGCAGATGTCCATTCAAAGTACCCTCGAAAAAATCGCCATCACGCGAAACCTGGGCGCCGATGGTTTCCTCCTCTTTTCCTATGAGAATTTGGGCAACCGGACGGCTTCTCGTTCCGCTCCCCCTCTTCCTCGACTCAAAGCCTTTCTAGCAGATTCGTCGAACCAGTCTGATCAAGACGAGGGCGAAAAGGAGTCAGCGCTTAAGGATTGATTCAGCAAATTGGTTTTCAGGCTAGTGGACCTAGTGGACCTAGTGGACCTAGTGGACCACGCGGACCCAGTGGACCGAGCAGACTGCCTTGAGGATCTACGGTCTGCGATTCGTCCACTGGGTCCACTCTGTCCACTAGTACCCGCTAAAAGCGGCGCGCTCCAGACGTGGCCTCTATTGCGCCGGGTTTACGATCACCCGTCCCTTCATGCCCTGAGCGGCGTGCGGCGTGCAAACATACCAGTAAGTTCCCGGGTTGTTGAATTGAACAGTGCCTCCACCCAACGGAGCCGAAAATCCATCGGGTTTTGGTGTGGTTCCGTTCGCGTTCCAAGTCGCCTCCGTTACCTCTTGGACGTTATGAATATTCTCCAACTGCCACTGTACCGAATCCCCGGCCCTGATCGTTATTTCACTGGGGCTGAAGGTGAACCCGTCATTGGTGACGGTATGAGTCTGGGGAGCAGGTCCGGGCCCCGGCCCGGGTCCCTGTCCGGGAACGAGCACCACCGGAATTGACGTCAATAAGAATTCGGTCGTCAGAAGCCCCAACGCGACCAGACCTTCCTGCTCGGTCGAGAGAACGAGTGTCCCTCGGAAATCCCGGTTATTGAAGTCGAAGTCGTCGAAAATCTCGGTCACGAACCGCGCCGTTTGATTGCCCGGTGGGAGAGGCGAGATTGGTGGATCAATGGTCGCGGCGTCCTCGACTACGTTTCCGGCTTCATCCTTGAGCTGGAAGTTAATCGTCATGGGCTCGGAACCGGAGTTCACGAGGGCTACGCCGGTGTTCCTGATGTTGCCCTGGACGGTCACTGGAATCGCCACCGTACGATGCGCCCCCAGTTCATAGCGACCCGCCACCACTCCTACCGATCCAGCAATATTCCCTCCATCGGTTGTGGTGAATGTAACGGACCCAAAAACTCGGGTCCTGGGGTCGTCCTGTCCCTGCCCCGAAGCTGTTACATCTAAAAGCGCCCACCCGATCGTCGTCGGCTGCCCTTCGGTTCCGGTCACGTCCATAAACTCGACTCCTTCAGGCGGGATAGTCACTGATATCTGGTTCACGCTCTGGCCGGCATTCACCACTTGCAGCGGAGCCCCGTTCTGGCCGAAAAAGTAAAGAGTGCCCGTCACCTCTCTGCCCGGCTGCGGATTCATCAGAATGATCTGAGTACTCACCCCGGCGCCGATACCAAGGTGCGGAAATATCAGGTTCTTATCTAAAGGCCGGCCCATGTGGCCAGTCTGCCCGACCAGAACAGACGAGAACCCAAGAAGACAAACCAAGCGAATCAACAATATTCTTCGCATAAACGCGCTCCTCCTGTGCTTTGTGAATGTGTTGCCTTTTTGGTTGGGGGACTTTTGAGAATTAGACGCGGCCTCCACAATAAAGGTGTCAGTGGGAAAAGCACGCAGTGCGGGAAAATCTCCCCGGTCGGCATCCACGAGCAGCGCGGAGGATTGAACACCATGTCAGGCCCTTGGCAACCGACCGGGTTTGGTTTGAAATTTGCTTTATCTAATCTAGAGTCTGAGGGGAAATCAGTATGAGCACGAAGAACCGAGCTATTTGGTACATCGTTTTTTGCTTCCTCGTTTCCACACTGGCTTCCACCCATGCAACCGGGCAAACGCCAACCATGTTGGGCGCGAGAGCGGGTTTGTACGCTGACAGGGAAGACGCCTTTATCGGCGGCGAGTTCCTGACGCCAATCGTCGGGTTCCTCTACTTCAACCCTAATATTGAGTACGTGTTCGTTGAAAACGGCACCCGGGCCACATTCAACCTTGATTTCCATTACGACTTCCCTTTGGGCGGTAGAGTCTTCACCTGGGCGGGACTCGGCCTCGGCATACTGTACAATAATCCTGATGGGCCTGCCGGGAGTAGAACAGATCCGGCAGCCAACGTTTTGTTCGGACTCGGCTTCAACGCCGGTTCCTGGGTTCCGTATGTGCAGGCCAAAGCAATTGCGTCAGATAATTCGGACTTTGTTTTTGGCGGAGGTGTCAGGTTTTCTTTGGAATGAGTGAATCGAGAGACATTTCAGGGTATTTTCCGTATCGTTCACGTAAAGTATCCCGCCGAGCGACCCTGTTGCGACTGGGGGCACTTCTCGGGTCGGGCGCGGGGCTTTTCCTCTACAGCAGGGCGCCTCGAATCTGGAATCAGATGCTCGAGGAGATCACTGCGGAGATCCTTCCGCCCGCGCGGCATCCCGATCCCAGGAAATGGCCGGACAAGGGTTTGTTCGCTGCCTGGCTGGGGCACGCCACTGTTCTCCTTAAAATTGACGGCTTTACGATCTTGACTGACCCGGTCCTCGGTTCGAAAGTTGGCATCAATCTCGGTCCGGTGACCCTCGGTCTTAAACGTCTGGTAGAGCCGGCTGTGCCGCTGACGCGCCTGCCGCACATCGATTTGATCCTCCTGTCGCACGCCCATATGGATCATCTGGATATCCCTTCCCTTAAGCGGCTCGAAAACCGCAAAACGCGCGTTGTGACGGCGTATCGCACCAGTGATCTGCTGCGCCCTGACCGTTACCAGGAAGTGCACGAAACTCGGTGGGGTGATCGTATTCAACTGGATTCGCTCGTCTGCACGGCCTTTGAAGTGAAGCACTGGGGGGCGCGGCTGAGGAACGACACCTATCGCGGATACAACGGATATCTCCTGGAATCTGATCGTTTTCGTGTCCTTTTCGCGGGAGACACGGCGCGTACAGCAAGCATACCCAAGCTAAAATCGTCAAGACCGATTGATCTGGCGATCATGCCGATCGGCGCCTACAATCCCTACATCCGCAACCACTGTTCCTCGGAGCAAGCGTGGAAAATGGGAAACATGGCGGGCGCAATTCACTTTATCCCGGTGCATCATATGACCTTCCGATTAAGTCGCGAGCCGGTTACAGAGCCTATCGAACGATTCCTGGCTGCAGCGGGCAACGAAGAGCATCGTGTACCTGTCCGCGCCATTGGACACGAATTCATGCTCACTTAGTGGTCCGCCCGGACACATGGCCTTCGGTCACCACTTCATCCACTTGTCCGGAGTCACTTGGACCAAAGCGTTATAACGCTCTTCGGAATCGATGTCCCACTCGTACTTTGACAAGAAGGCCTGAATCACCGTTGGGGGCCAGGGCTTCTGCAGGAAACAGGCCCGGCCCTCGCAGATGATCGGGTGTTTCCCCTCCTCGAGAGCCATCGATATATGCGGATTAGCAGCGAGATTCCGCCCTTTCACGCTGCGAGCTTCAATGCAGGAGTAAAGCTTCCCGTCAACGAAAACGAACCAGACAGGCACGAGATGAGGCCGGTTGTTCGGTCGAACGGTTGCTATCCAGGCAATCGGCGCTTCCTGAAGACGCTGTACCGCCTCAGCCGGGAGCAAATTGTCACTCGGCTTTTGCTGCATCTGACTCCACAATCAAATTGTTGGTGACCTTGAATGTGCCGCCAACGCTTTTCGCCCTCACTCCGGCAACGTTCTTGTCCATTTCGTTGGCAACAACACCTTCCAAGGTTACATTCCCGTTTTCGACGATGATTCGAATGGACGGATTGGCGCCCAACGCATACTTCTGAAGACCTCCGCTTCCGTAAACTGCTCTATAGACCGCCTGCCGAATACGATCGTCGGCTGTGGACGGCGGAAGAACCTTGATGTTGTTAACCACTTCTTCAACGCCTTTTACATCGTGTACCGCCGCTTCCGCATCCCGCTTGAGCATCGGCCGGGTCACCGCTCCTGAAAGGGTCACGGTCCGTCCATCCACCTTGTACTCAAGGTAGTCGAACACTGTATAGTACGGAAGTTTGATCAGCTCGCTCCGGACGTCTTCGATCATCTGCTCCTGCGTGACCTGGCCCGCAACCGATCCACAGCAAAGCACCAGCCCTAGAACCAGGGTCCAGAGGCCCGCCAGGCCGCTTGTCTTAAGTCTGTTCATTTTCAGATCTCCTTTCTGTTCGAGACCGCTTAGCTCTAGCAACCTACGGGCCAGAATCACAAATGCTTGCTGCAGTGCAGACATGGCTGAACAGTCAGCCCGGGCGTCGGGGAGATTTTCCCGACTTGATGAACTGCCCGGTAGCCTCCCCTTGGTATCCGTGCGCCCACCATCCGTGTAATCCGTGCTATCCGTCCTATCCGCGGGAATGGATACCCGCGGATAGGACGGATAGCACGGATTACACGGATACCCGTCCTTTCGCTATTTCCTCCCCAACTCCTCCCCGTCGGGCTTCAGATAAAGATCCCCAAACTGAACGATCCGAATCCTGTCCTTTGGAACGGGCGTCAAGAAGGAAATGGTGTTCGACCCGAGCCCAACCTTATCGAGAATTCCAAGCCCTAAACAATGCCCTTCCCGGTCGCACAGTCCGCACAGGAGATTGGAGTGCGGGACCCTCAGACGAACTCCCGCGCCCATCCGATTGCCTGCGAGAGCAGCGATGAACTCGGGGTCTCGCTGAAACGTAAGATCTCGAATGTCGAGTGAGATTTCGGAGCTCGCCTGGAAGTAGCGGGCAAATGCCTTTTGACGCGCCGCTCGTCTCAATTCCCGACTCTTGGGGACGACCCGCGGCGAAGGGAGCAACCTGACGCAGCAACAATGGGAGTATGAGTAAGTAATTGCGGCGGTCTCCTCCCCCGGATCGACAGCAATGATGAGATCCGGGTGAAGCATCTCAATCTTGTAACTTTTCAACACATAACCGGCTCCATGGATGAATCCGGTTGTGTTGATGACAACAACAGTATCGGTCAGCGAATCAGCAAGATCTCGAACTCCGGCCACCATCGGCAGAAGATGACCCAATGGGGAGGTGGAGCCTACGAAGTAGAGTGCGTCAACCTCAAGCGAATCGGGATCGGACGGCGAGCGCAGGAATCCGCGAGTAAGCGTTGCCGGCGGGCCAAGATCCTTCTGACCGACATCCGAGTCCAGAAAAGCCACCCGCGCTCCCGAACGAGCCAGCCGAGAGACGAGAAAACGGCAAAACGTGCTTTTCCCTCGGTCCGCGGCGCCGATAACCAGGATTTTTCTTAAATCATCGGCCAGGCAAAGACTGGCCACCCTTTCCCAATCGGGCAGCACTTCAATGGCTCTGGACATATCCGTTCCTTTTGACGCCGACCAAAGCGCGGTCTCCCGGCGGCGGCCGGTGAAGCGGCCCATAGTATAATCCTCTGGTGTCATCTGAGCTTTACCCCTCCCCCATCGCAGAAGCGAATCTGCAGCTGAACAGCCAGGAGTACATCGAGGGAAAGACGGAGCTTACTTCTTACCCTTACCATATCCAGATCGGCGCTGATAACCGATGCAATCTTCGCTGCGGCTTCTGTCTGGCCGCCGCATATCGGGAAAAAGGGTACGTCCACATACAGGATCAGAAGCTTGACAGAAACCCGATCGAGCTGTTTGAGCGTCTGATTCCTTACATGCCATATTGGAAGTACCTGTCTCTGACCGGACCAGGCGAGTCCCTAATCAACCGTGAGCTGGATCGAATCCTCGACCTTGTCCGCACAAACAGTGATTGCGTGGTGTTAATCACGACCAACGGAGTTCTGATCAATTCCAGGCTGGCCGAGCTTTTTGTCAAGAAACGAGTCGACGAGATCTCGATTTCAATCGACAGTCTCAAGAAAGACCTGTACGAAGAGCTTCGGGTTAATGCCCGTTTCGAGACGGTAATGGCGGCCATCGACTTGCTCAACGAGGCGAAAAGGAAGAGTAACAGCCCGGTGCCTCGAATTAACCTGACCCCCAACTTCTCGCGACGCAATATCGAAGAACTTCCTGATTTCATTAAATTCGCGCATGAGAAAGGGATCGCCGCGGTTCAGGCGACTCCCACGCAGGTCTATCGAAGGAGTTGGGTAAAGGATTCGCTGCTCCACTTCCCCGGTTTGACTCGTCGGTGCGTAGCGGATGCCGAGAACCTCGCCAATCAACTCGGAGTCACGCTTATAAACGAGCTGCGGATGGTCTACCTGAACCGGGGACGCGGTCTCTTCGGGTTCCTGAAAAAACGTGAGCCGGTGGACTTTCCTACGGACCCATCGTCCTGTCTCAAGCCTTGGACAAGTATCTACGTGGAACCGGACGGCCAAGTCCGACCGTGCTGCTACCTAAGCCCGGTTTATGGCAATCTCTACGAAACAGCCTTTCCCGAGTTGTGGAACGGGCCCGAAGCAGTCAACCTGCGAACCAGAATGCTCCAGAAAGATCCTCCCCGGGCCTGCCAGAACTGCTACGAATTCAACCGCGACGATCCGTCGATTATGATTCAAGTGGACTTCGATCAACTGGAGGAATGAAGGGACAAGGGGGAGGCGGATCTGAGGCAAAAGCGAGAGGCAGGACCGTGGACGGCGCAGCCCTGCCCCTTCGCCACCCTTTCGTCACCTCAAATGTCTGTAGATTATGAACAAGCGCGTGGGGGCGGCGGGAATCGTCATCCTGGGAGGGCTGGTCGGCTTCGTCCTGGTGGCACACGGTTACGGTCCGCCTCGTATTCACTTACCCCTTTATATCCTCTGCGCCTTAGTTCATTTGTGGGCCGTCGCTGACTCCCGGCTGGTTCGGAATTCGCGTTCAGCTCTCCCGTCTGTGATCATTATTGCACTGCTGTTACGGCTCGTAGTGTGCCTCACCCCGGAGTCCCGAGGAGCGGACTACTACCGCTATCTCTGGGATGGCGCGCTGACAGCCAATGGAATCAGCCCCTACCGGTATTCCCCCGCCGAGGCGCTTCGAGGGGAAACCGATCATCCCGAAATCGCCCGCCTTACTCGGGACGGCCGGGAGATTCTGGCGAAGATCAACCATCCGGAATTGAGGACTATCTACCCGCCGGTCGCCCAAGGACTATTCGCTCTCAGCTACTGGATTGAACCGTTCAATTCGACGGCCTGGCGCGCCGTGCTGCTTCTCATGGATTTGACGGCTGGCCTACTGATTCTCATCCTCCTGCGCTCAGCACGCCTGCCGCTCACATGGGCAACGGCGTACCTCTGGAATCCTTTCCTCGTCATCGAGACGTATCATTTCCGCCATCTCGATGTTGCTCTCGCGCCATTCCTCCTGGTCTTTATCTGGGGTCTTTCTAGACGAAAAGCGGTTGTTTCGGCAGCAGGGCTAGCCGGCGCAGTCGCTGTCAAGCTTTGGCCTGCGCTTCTTTTCCCCCTTCTGGTTGCCGACTTTCGCCAAAACCGGGCCCTGGCACTCAGAAAGGCTCTGGTGTTTGCATGTCTGGCGGCGACGCTGCTCACTCCTTACTGGGTCTCTCTCGGAAGCGAGGCAAACAGCGGGACAGTAGCCTACGCTAAGACTTGGGACGCCAATGAATTCGGCTTCAAGATCCTGGAACGGGCAGGAGGACATCTGTCGCGCTGGAGCGGTTCGATAATCGACGGGCGCATTATTGCTCGGGCACTCGTGGTTCTGCTGCTGTTCGGAGCATCCGCCTGGTTTGCGCTGCTGTCCCATAACAAAGGGCTTGAGGCGACAGCCTTGGCAGCGGGCACACTCATCCTTCTGATGCTCCTGATCGGGCCTACCGTCTATCCCTGGTATTTCGTGCCTGGAGTCGCCATGGCTCCTTTCTTGAGGCGCCCCGCCCTTATCTTCTGGACGCCTCTGTTGGCACTCACCTACCTGTCGCGCTCGGTCTCATATCCCTCCGCTTTCTTTGCCATGGTTCATCTGCCCGCATGGGCGATGCTTGTGATGCAAATCCACGACCTTCACCGCCGACGAACGAAACGCGATGATTAACGGCCTCAGTGTCGCTGTGATTATTCCCGCCCTTAATGAAGAAAAGGCAATCGGCCGCGTCCTCGAAGACTTGCCCTCCTGGGTTGACGAGGTGATCGTGGTCGATAACGGATCGACCGACCGCACGGCAGAAGTAGCGCGAAAACACCAGGCGCGGGTCGTGAGCGAACCGATCCGCGGTTACGGGCAGGCGTGTTACACCGGCGTCGCTCACGCTTGCGGCGCCGACATCCTGGTCTTCATTGACGCTGACTACAGCGATTACCCCGATGAGGCTGCTCGATTGGTTGCGCCTATAGCCGAAGACCGATCCGATTTCGTCGTTGGATCCCGCGTACGTGGATCCCATGCCCGCGGATCCCTTACCCTGCAGCAACGGTTTGGCAATTGGCTGGCCTGCCGCTTGATTGCTTCATTCTGGGGGTACCGCTATACCGACCTGGGCCCGTTTCGGGCCATAAGAGCCTCGACACTCCGGGCGCTTTGCCTGCAGGATCGGGGCTATGGTTGGACCACCGAAATGCAGATTCGGGCGGTGCAAAAGGGGTACCGCATTCTGGAAGTCCCCGTCAGCTACCGCCCGCGCATCGGCCGATCCAAAATCTCCGGGACCGTCAGGGGTGTTGTCGGCGCGGGCTTCAAAATCCTTCTAACGATTTTCCGCTGCCTCAGGTAGATGGAGAGCGCTAGGAAAACAGACCCGATTTGGCATCGGAAAAACGATCCCTCTGAATCCGGCCTGGAGCGAGGGGCAGAATACCGGGAATACCCGCTGGCCTCTGATGCTATTTGACTTGTCGCGGACCGAACCGTTAGACTCTTGACCTTTCTTTTACAGAGAGGGACACGTGAACGTTGACAGACTGATCGAGACTTTTGTTCGAATTTTCGAAAGGAAACCGGAAATCGAAACTCGAGCCCCGGGGCGAGTCAACCTGATTGGAGAACATACCGACTACAATGACGGCTTCGTGTTGCCTGCTGACATCGACCGGGCCATCTGGATCTGCGCCGCCACCCGGGACGATTCCCTAATACGCGCGCATTCGGTGGATTACAACCAAACGACGGTTTTTGACTCCGAACAGGTGAAGCGGGACGAACAGGCCGTTTGGAGCAACTACATTCGGGGTGTCGTCGACGAATATCGAAAAAGGGGTCACAAGATCAGAGGAATGGATCTCGCTGTGGCGGGGAATATACCGATCGGTTCGGGCCTGAGCAGTTCGGCAGCTCTGGAAGTTGCGGCCGCCGAAACCTGCCGCGTCCTTTCAGAAATCGAGATCGAACCGACCGAGATGGCTCTCTTGAGCCAGTCGGCGGAGCGCAACTTCGCGGGCGTCCAATGCGGCATCATGGACCAGTTCGTGTCAGCTCTGGGAAAAGAGAATGCGGCGCTGTTCCTTGACTGCCGGGATCTCTCGTACGAGTTGGTCCCTTTCCCGGGCGAAGCGTGCATCGTTATCTGCGACAGCCGAAAGCAACGCCGGCTGCAGACATCCGAATACAACAATAGACGCGCTGAATGCGAAGGTGCCGTCGCAATCTTAAACGGTGTGCTCGGCAACATAAAGGCGTTGCGCGACGTCACCGCCCAACAACTGGAGGAACACAAGGGTCTTTTGTCCGAAGTCCGATATCGCCGGGCGCGCCACGTTGTCTCCGAGAACGAGCGAGTCCGTGCGGCTGTCGAATCCTTGAAAACGAATAGCCTCGATTCTTTCGGCCGCCTCATGTACCAGTCTCACGCAAGCCTTCGAGACGACTACGAGGTCAGTTGCCAGGAACTGGACATCTTGGTGGAGTTGGCAGCCGAGCAGCCTGGAACCTTGGGCGCACGTATGACCGGGGCCGGGTTTGGCGGCTGTACGGTTAATCTCGTCCACTGTGATGCTGTCGCCGATTTTGAGGCGCGTGTGACCGAGCAGTACCAGGCTCGAACCGGACTTCGCCCTTTGATTTACGCCTGCAGACCCACCAATGGCGTAACGCATCGCTGTCTGGGGTAAGTGTCGCGTTTCACGAATCGAAGTCCATCGCCAGCACGGCCGCGCCTTCGATTTTTCCGGAACGCAGCCGGTCCAGCGCCTCATTGGCCTGTTCAAGGCGGAACAGTTCGATTGAGGTCTTGACTGGAACCCGGGAGGCAGCCTCAAGCAGCAACTTGCCGTCTTCCCGTGTCAGGTTAGCCACGGATCGGATCACCCTTTCCTCCCAAAGCAGGCGATAAGGGAAAGACGGAATGTCACTCATGTGAATACCGCCGCAGACCACAATGCCTCCCTTGGCCGTTGCCTGAAGGGCCAAGGGGACCAGACCGCCGACGGGAGCGAAAATGATAGCCGCTTCTAATGCGACCGGCGGCATCTGTTCGGAACTTCCCGCCCAGGTGGCGCCGAGTCTTTTGGCAAACGCCTGCCCCGCCGTATCGCCGGGCTTGGTAAAAGCATAGACCTTTCGCCCTTCGTGGACGGCGATTTGAGTGATTATGTGCGCCGCTCCGCCAAATCCGTAAATCCCGAGGGTCTTGGCAGGACCGGCCAAGCGATATGAACGATATCCGATCAGCCCGGCGCACAGGAGAGGCGCCGCCTCAAAATCAGAAAACCCGCTGGGAATAGGGAAACAGAAGCGTGCATCGGCGACGGCATAACCTGCATACCCGCCGTCTCGGGTATAGCCGGTAAAAACCGGCCTGTCACACAGGTTTTCGCGCCCGCTGTTGCAATAGAAGCAGGTTCCGCACGTGGCGCCCAACCACGGCACTCCGACACGGTCGCCGATATGGAAGTCTGCGACTTCAGAACCGCTTGCGGTAACGGTTCCGACTATCTCGTGCCCGGGAATGAGTCTCGGCTTGGGCTCCTTCAACTCACCGTCCACGATATGAAGATCTGTCCGGCAGACGCCACAGGCGTGCACCTTCAGCAAGACCTCGTTCGCTCCTGGTTCGGGAACCGGGCAATCGACCAGCTGAAGAGGCACGCCGGCCGATTCGAGAATCATGGCTTTCATTGGATCTATTTCTCCTCAACTCTGCATTATGCCTCGTGAAATAGGACCCGCCAACTCCCGTGCTCCAGCGGAAACGCGCTGCGGGCGCCGCGGTTGAACCAAGCCTTCCGTGGCGATACCATCGACTTCAAGAAAACCTTTCCTCGAAAAGGAGGTCTGCTATGCCAGTCAGGAAGCTGAAGGAATTCTTGGACCAGAATCGCGTCAAGTACGTCACGATCAGCCATTCCCTCGCCTATACCGCGCAAGAGATCGCCGCAAGCGCGCACGTATCCGGGAAGGAAATGGCGAAGACGGTAATCATCAAGGTAGACGGACGCATGGCGATGGCCGTATTACCCGCGTCATTAAAAGTCGATTTTGAATTGCTGGCTGACGCAATTGACGCCAACAAGGTCGAATTGGCCACGGAAAGGGAGTTCAAGCAATTATTTCCGGACTGCGAACTGGGCGCTATGCCGCCCTTCGGGAACCTCTACGGCATGGATGTCTTTGTGGCAGAAAGTCTGTCCGAGCACAAGGAGATCGTCTTCAACGCCGGATCACACACTGAACTTATACGAATGTCCTACGCGGATTTCCAGCGGCTCGTGCAACCCCAGGTGGTCAAGCTGTCAGTCCCGGCCTAGAAAAGCAGGGCTAGAGGGATAAAGAGGTAGAGGGAAAAGCAATTTCCATTTTCCATTTGCCATCTTCCAATTGCCATTTTCCATTTGCCATTTGGTCGCAGACCTATCGGGACAGGCCTTCGTAGATGCTATGCAGGAGGGAAGGCGGAACATTTGGGAGACAGGAGC
>DAOTAI010000297.1:0-6459 GCA_035593865.1 Acidobacteriota bacterium | reverse complement strand
AGCGGTCAGATATCAACAATTGACCGCTGGGCAACTGCCCGGCTAAAGCCGGTACTACGAAAAGTCCGTGCCGTCCGTTCGCCGCTTACTATTTCAAGCCGCTACAACTTGTAGACCCGTCTGCAAACCGGCTAGAATGGGCTTCCAATGGACCAAGGGCTAATGGTTCTTTTGAGTACGGCCGTCGGGATCGGCTTCATCCATACCTTAATTGGAGTGGATCATAGCCTTCCCTTTGTGGTGCTCGGACGCGCGCAGGGTTGGTCGGTTCGGAAACTGATCGCGATTACTACGCTTTGCGGAACCGGGCACGTCCTGTCATCTGTGGTCCTGGGGTTTATTGGAATTGGCCTCGGTGTGGCAGTCGAGCGGCTGGAATGGATAGAGAGCCGTCGAGGGACGGTTTCCGCGTGGCTCCTCATCGGATTTGGCCTTGCTTATGCGTCGTGGGGACTGTATCGGCTTTTCCGAAATCGGCCGCATCATCATGTCCATGTCCACCAGCACAATGAGGTCCACGCGCACGAGCACCGACATCAGGATGAGCACGTCCATCCTCACGGTCTTGATCGTCGGGCTATCACGGTCTGGGCGCTTTTCATCGTTTTTGTGTTTGGGCCCTGTGAGCCGCTGATTCCTTTGTTGATGGTACCCGCGCTCGCGCATGAATGGAGCGGCGTCGCACTGGTTGCACTAGTATTCGGTGTCACGACCATTGCCACCATGCTGCTCGTGGTCTTGGCGGGTTATTACGGTCTTCGCCCTTCCTTCTTCGCTTTGTTTGAACGACATGTCCACGTCATTGCCGGTCTGATGATTGCTGCCAGTGGAATTGCTATCAAAGCCTTCGGAATTTAGAAGACATCATGGGAAGCGACATCGAGGACAGCAAGCCCGCTCAGCTTGGCGAAATTGACCTTGAAAACTTTCGAACCTGTGGCTACCAGATCATCGACTGGATAGCCGAATATTTGGCGCACCCGGAGAAATTCCCGGTTCTGCCTGATGTTAAGCCTGGGGCCATTCGCTCCCAGCTGCCTGACGTTCCCCCCGAACATCCGGAGTCGCTTTCAGCGATCTTCGAAGACGTGCGGACGATCATAGCCCCTGGTCTCACCCATTGGAATCACCCCGCTTTTATGGCTTATTTCGGGACCACCGGCTCGGTCCCAGGCATATTGGGCGAGTTGTTGGCGGCAGCGTTCAACGTCAACGCCATGCTCTGGAAGACTTCTCCAGCGGCTACCGAGTTGGAAGAGCTAGTGCTTGACTGGCTTCGGCAGATGATAGGACTGCCGGAAGGTTTTTCAGGCATCATTTATGACACCGCTTCAATCTCGACGATGCACGCCATCGCGGCTGCGCGGGAGGCGGTGCCCGGACTGAATTCGCGAGAGCTGGGTCTTTCGGGCCGACCTGATGCGCCTCGGCTTCGCCTCTATGCGTCCGAACAGGCGCACTCCTCCGTCGAGAAGGCGGCTATTACGCTTGGAATCGGACAAGCCGGGGTCAGGAAAATACCCGTAGATGAAAAGTTCCGAATGAAGAGCCGAGCACTGGAGCAGGCCATCATCGAGGATCGGAACGGCGGTTGGACACCTTTCTGCGTAGTCGCCACCGTGGGAACCACTTCGACCACGAGCGTCGATCCGGTGGACGCAATTGCCGACATTTGCGGTAAGTACGGTCTCTGGCTTCATGTCGATGCCGCCTACGGCGGCGCTGCCGCCATCCTTCCCGAGAAGCGCTGGATCATGGAGGGCTGTGACCGCGCCGATTCTCTGGTTGTTAATCCTCACAAGTGGATCTTCACTCCCTCGGATTTGAGCGCGTTTTTTACTCAAAGACTCGACGTACTTAAGAAAGCCTTCAGCCTGGTGCCGGAATATTTGAAAACCGAAGATGACCAGTCGGCTCGAAACCTTATGGATTATGGCGTGCAGCTGGGGCGACGGTTTCGAGCACTGAAGCTCTGGATGATTATTCGTACCTATGGGTGGCGCGGGATTGAGGACAGGATTCGAGAGCACATCCGCCTGGCCCAACTGTTCAGAGACTGGGTGAAGGAGGATCCGGCTTTTGAACTTCTAGCGCCGGTCCTGTTCAGCACGGTCTGCTTCCGCGCATTGCCCGCTCGCCCGGGACAAGACCCCGACCAATTGAACCAGAATTTACTCAACGCGGTTAACGCGAGTGGCGAGGTCTTCCTTTCCCATACGCGGCTTCACGACAGGTTCGCCATAAGGATGGCGATCGGAAACATCCGAACGGACGAACGCGTGGTCCGCCAAACCTGGGAACTGCTGAAGAAACATCTCGCCGCCCTCCTTTAAGGTCGGGCTCCCTTTGCAGCGGGCCCTCAAAATGTTGCACAGTAAAGGAGAAGCCTCTACAAGGTTAGGGAAAAGACTTGGAGCGATTTATGCCGAAACTTACAGTGGAAGGGTACGGAACATTGGATGTAACGGCAGGCAAACGCCTTGTTCTGGCGATCGAGGAGGATGCCGGGGTCGATATTCTTCATGCGTGTGGTGGAAACGCCCGTTGCACCACCTGCCGGGTTGAGTTCCTCGAAGGCGAACCATCGATGATGACGAGCGCTGAAAAAGCAAAGCTCGCAGAGAAACAGCTGACCGGTGTGCGCCTGTCCTGTCAGGTAAAGTGCGACCACGATATGCGCGTTCGTGTCGTTAACCGCCTGGAGGGGAGCGGCCGAGCCGACGCCGGTCCGAAACCAGAGCCGGAGATCACACCGCAGCCGGAATGGGTGGTGCGGGACGGATCTGAGGGTGCGATAACCTGATGGAAGTTATTGAAAACGTGTTGGGTCGTGGATCGCTGTATGTACGCAAGAACAAAATCGGCGATGTCAGCTACGACCTCATCGTCTTCAAGCGAGGAACAGAACCGGGAATAGTCGGAAGATTAAGCTGCTCTCTTGAATGCCTCGTTAAGCTGCATCAAACACCGCGACTGATTCTGCATCTTGTTGACGGACGTCAGCTGAAGATCGTCATCAGCCGCGTGGATTTCCGAACGGAAACGGCGGACTTTAAAGCTTCCGGCTGGTTCTTCTGAGACGAGAAGCCAGCAGCCAGGAGCCAGAAGCCAGAAGAAAAACCCTGCGCTCCTGGCTCTGATTGGTATGCTCACGCTGGAATCTGGCCCCTCGCCCGAGCCCTTATGGCTTCTAGCTTCTGCTTCTGACTTCCTGGCTCCAGACTTCCTGGCTTCTTGATTTCTCAACCTGCTCCCCGCCTCCGCCCGAGCCCCTTCTGGCTTCTGGCTTCTTGTTTCTCAACCCACGCCCCCTCCGCCCAACCCATTCTGGCTTCTGGCTTCTTGACCTGCTCCCGGCGGTATTTCTTATTGCATCTCGAGCCAGGGTTCGGTTCTACTTAGGGGGAGGACTTCAACACAATGTTACGTGGTCGCGCCCTCATCCTGGTAATGGTGGTCGTCCTCGGGATGCCCGCCTTCGTTTTCAGCAATGACTCGGATCCCTGGAACAAAGCCGAACAGAACGCGACCGCGGCCCGTGAAGCGTTCCTGAAGTGTTGGCGATACGTCCACGGTTGGCTTCAACATGCCGATCCGACCAGCGGCCTTTTGCCTCGCAATCTTACAGTATCACCCTTTTGGAATGCCAAGGACGCAGCGGCGGATAACTATCCTTTCATGGTCCTCAGTTGTTACTTTACCGACCGTAGCTTGTTTAACGGTCGGATGAAGGACATCCTGGCCGCCGAACAGCGGTTGTGCAATCGCGTCGGCAGACTGCCTGATGACTGGGTTTTCGCCAGTCAGTCTTTCCGCGTCAGCGAGCCCAACATCGAAGACCTGGTTTTCGGAGCGGCTGAATATTCCAAGGACGGACTTCTGCCCTTGACCGAATATCTTGGCCCAAGTGCCTGGTCAAATCGGATGCTCGACTTGGTCGAAGATATCTGGAAGTACGGATCAAAACCGAGCGAAGTGGGGCCGATTCCGGCCACGTCGCATGAAGTGGCGGGCGACCTTCTTCAGGTTCTGACCAGGATGTACTGGATGACTCGAAACCCTGTTCTCAAGGAACAAGCCTTCCGGCTTGGTGACTACTTCCTTCTTCATCATCTGCCGACCGGAGAAGACTTTCTCCGACTGGACGATCATGGCTGCGAAGTGGTCAACGGGTTATCCGAAGCGTATTACCTCGCGGCCCGGGAAGATCCAGACCGGCACCAGAGGTGGCGTACACCCATGCATCGAATGCTGGACCGGATTCTCGAGGTGGCACGTGATGAGAATGGCCTGCTTTTCAGCAAGGTGAATCCGAAGACCGGGGAGAAGTTGACAGACGACAGAACCGACAACTGGGGGTACAACTACAATGCTTTTCTGGTCGTCTTCCAAGTAGATGGCGTAGAACGCTACCGGGAGGCGGTGGCTTTCGTACTGAGGCAGTTGTTAAAAGTCAAGGACTATCCCTGGGAATCGGACAGGGCTGATGGTTTGGCCGATTCGCTCGAGGGGGGATTGAATCTGATCAACCGCATGCCGATTCCGGAGGCTGTTGAATGGGCCGACTACATTGCCTCAAAACTTCTTGCCAAGCAGCAAGACACAGGTGTGATCGAGGGTTGGCACGGAGACGGCAACTTCGCCCGAACGGCACTCATGTGGGCGCTATGGAAGACCCAGGGAACCTTTGTCGAGCCATGGCGCGCCGACCTTAGGCTGGGGGCGTCGCAAGATCCGGACGGGACCGTTTATTTATACCTGGCCGCCGACTGGCCCTGGGCCGGCACGGTTCGGTTCGACATTCCCCGGCACAAGGAATATCTGAAAATACCTTCTGAATACCCCCGGCTCAACCAGTTTCCGGAGTGGTTTGTGGTTTCTCCCGATCAGAGTTACCAGGTCGATTCGGCGGTGATGAAAGGTCATGATTTGCGACAGGGTCTGCGGGTTCAGGTGACACCCGACCAGCCATGGCGCATTCGGATTCGGCAGACGACTGACTGAGAAGCCAATTGCAAACTCGGCGCCTTCGTAGAAGGGTGGGGTTCGAATCCGCGCCGCGCTTTTCGGGACGGATTGAAACCCAACAACGAAGGCTGGTCGCTTTTGGCTCTTAGCTTCCTGGCTCCTGACTTCTTGGCTTCTGTCTTCTGAATCTACTGCTGTCCGCCTCCACCGGACCCATTCTGGCTTCTGGCTCCTGGCTTCTGGCTTCTATAAGCTGGCTTCTATGAGCGCGAATCTAAGCTCCTTCTGGTAACGTATAGTAAACAACTGGAGGAAAAGGGCGATGGACGTGCTTTCTGATACCCTCCGCAATCAACTCATCGACCGCAGGCGGCGGCTGACCGTCCTCATTCAAACTTCGCCAGCTGAAAATCTGGTCGGTTTGCTCAAGCAAGTGGACAGCGCCCTTGAACGTTTGGATGACGGCCGGTTTGGGCTTTGCGACGTGTGCCACGAATCGATTGAACCGGAGAGACTTCTTGCCGATCCTTTAATCAGGACCTGCCTCGATCACCTGGATCCACAGGAGCAGGCCGCTCTTGAGAGAGACCTCGAATTGGCCGCGCGAGTTCAATGGAACCTGCTTCCTCCCCGGCGTCAACAGCTGGGTGGCTGGGAAATCTGTTTTGACTATCAGCCCTTCCGAATCGCAAGCGGCGATTACTGCGACGTCATAACGGGCTCGAATCGACTGAACGTTCTCCTCGGCGATGTCTCCGGCAAAGGTGTCGCCGCGTCAATGCTGGTTGCGAATCTCCACGGCCTTTTTAGAACTCTTCTTCCGAACGGCAACGATCTTACTGAATCGCTCGAGCGCGCTAACCGCATCTTTTGCGAGAGCACATTGGCGTCGCATTACGCAACCCTGCTGATTATGAGCGCCGACGCCTCCGGCCACGTGGACATCGCGAACGCCGGACACTGCACACCGTACGTGGTCACAAAAGACGACGTGGTTTCTCTTCCCTCGACCAGCGTGCCGTTGGGAGTGTTCGCTGATGCGAAATTCAGTCTCGCCCAAGTGGATCTGAAACCCGGTGATGCCCTTTTCGCATACACGGATGGCTTGTCTGAAGCCAGAAACGGACTCGACCAGGAATATGGCGCTGTTCAAATGGAGCGCTGGTTGCAATCCTGTCGCGATTTGCCGAGCGAAGAGTTGCTGAGGTCCTGCTTAAAGGACCTGGAGTCGTTCCGGTCCCCGGACGGACTCAACGACGACCTCACTGTTCTGCTGCTTAAGCGGCGCGACAGCTGAGGGTCCTGACAACCAGACTCCCTGTTGTTCTAATAGACTAGCGGCTTGACTCCTGGCCCTCGGCTTCCAAACCACTCCCCGCCTCCGCCCAACCCATTCTGGCTTCTGGCTCCTGGCTCCTGGCTTCTACAAGCTGGCTTCCTGGCTTCATGTTTTGAGAAACCTCTATTGTTCTAATAGACTAGCGGTTCGGG
>DAOTAI010000296.1:0-6482 GCA_035593865.1 Acidobacteriota bacterium | reverse complement strand
TCCCCCTCTCGATCCAGGCAGACCAGGTAGCGATCCTGTTCCGAGATGACCTTCGGAAAGTCAGCCTGAAAGAGAAGACGATACAGTTGTCCGATCTCGGCCGGCTCAAGCGGCGCCCGCACACTGTATTGCACTCCATGCTTGTCCGTGATTTCCGATCGCACAATGACATGCCGGCGATCGCTTTCCCCTATGCTTAGGACTTCGATGTTCGGAACCGGCTTCACCTTCGGAAAGACCATGCGACTGAAGACTGCCCGGTCGACGGGATCGCGAAGGGTTAACTGCAGGTCGGACAATTCCTGCATTTGAGTAGGGACAGTCCCTGGACGCTTGAACATTTCACGAAGCAGCAGGTCGAAAGCTTCACGTGTGTCCTCGGCAGCATGAGCAAAAAAGGTGTGCCGATAGAGATGGTAGCGAGCGATGACAGGAAATCTATCGATCCTGTACAGCCTTTGAAGCTCGTCGACGGTTTGTTCCCGCGCTTCGGGCGTAGGTAGAGGCGTGAGTTGTTCCCATTCCTTAAACCGGTCGATGGCCAGATCGACCGGCAAGGGCGGGTGATAGCTTTCGTCGAGTTGCCGGCGGTACTTAAGCAGCTCTCGTTTCAGTTCGATTCCGTGCGCTACAGCTTTCGCCGTGGAGAGGTCACGATCCAGGCGTCCCAGGAACTCCTTGGCTCTCTCGACTCCGAGGGCTTCCACACATCCATCGAAGATCCAGCAGTAATCCAGATACATCTTGGCCCACGGACAATGAGCAACCGTGTAGTCGTAAAAGTTGCGGACCATTGGCTCGATCAGCGAAAGCGTGTTGACGTAGGGAGTCCATCCGGTCAGGGAAAGAACGCAGGAACCTTGCCGAAAATCCGGCTCTGGAACAACGACGTTGGACGGGGCCACCGCTCCCGGCACAATCTGAAAATTGCTGTTTCGCCAGGCCCGAAAGACAGCCCCGAAAGCGCGGATGAACAGTTTGCGCCAGTCACGCACTCCCGGATGCCCGGTGCTTCCTGGCTGGATGCTGGTAAATCCGCGGATTCGTTCCCATACGGTGAGGTCGCTGACGTAAGCGAGCGACATGGCGCCCAAATCGAGACGGGCGCAACCGAATCGTGGCAGGACCGGAGATCCATGAGCATAGCCTCCGATCGCGATTGTCCAGAACATCGTCTCGCGAACCCGCGCGTCATCCAGATTTTCCTGAAGAATCAACTGGAGGTCGAAATGCTTGCCGGACATGGTATTGACCGTCACCCGGTACCGATTGTGCGGAGGGCGCGATGCAATTCTCGTCACCCAGATGCCGCCCGGCGGTACTTCACGAATATCGAAATCCTGTTCGTCAAACGTCAGCATCAGGGACTGTTTCAGCATCGTAGTCTTGAACAGAATTTTTCTCAGTGTTTGGAGTTCATTCGCGGGCAGTCCATCTTCGAAAGTTATCTTTTCAGACCAGTTGACCTTCTTTTCCTCCTCTGTCAATTCTCCCCTGCACCCGCAGGACAGCTCCTCCAGGTGCTCTTCGGCGACGGCCGAAAGCTCCGGATCGGCGCGGTGCAAAACCCACGCAGCCAGCTCTTCCCGAACTGTCGCCTGGGCTTCAGGGTGATAACGCGCAAAATTCGCCAGCAGCTTGAGCAGATTCTTGAACTGCGCTCTTACCAAGTCAGTTGCCGGCCAGGAGAGCTGTGTCCGGTAGATCAGCAGGCGCCGGCGCAGTGCTTCCAAGCGCCGCTGCTCGAAATGAGCCTTTGCTATCGTCTCGATCGACTCCTCGTCAAGGAAAGGGAGACCGGACTGGATAAAGGCCGGAAAAGCGCGACTGTAGTCTTGAATAGGCTCGTCCAAAAGAAGGGTTCGGTAGGCTTGGGATCGAGTCTTAATGTCGGGATGACGTGCCAAAGCTTCGAGCCTCCGCCGTATCACGGCCGAAATACGGTCGTCCGAGTGGCCAAGCAGTTCCGTCAGCTTTCTTACCGCGTCTAGAGAGTCCTCTCCGCGGCAGTAAAGCGCCTGGACGCAAAGTGCGTGCACCCTCTTCAGTTTCGGCTTGCGAACGAGCGGAAGTCGAAGCGAGTCGATGACGGTGGGGGGCAGATTAAACGTTTCAGGCAGTCCGACCTGAGGCGAAACCGACGAAAACGGGACATCCCATCCCTCCAGACATGGGCAGAAGGAGGTCAGAGCGAGGTTCCCGACCCACAGTCTCGGCTGGCGTGCGAAAACGCCAAGATCTACTACCTCGTTTTGGATGTAATATTCAAGGTCCCCTACGCGTATTGCCGAGTCCGGAGCCCTGCTGATTTTGAGGAAGAGATTGCGCCTGCGGTTCTGGAGTCCTTCCTCGGTCGCAAGGATGTCGTCCTCCAAAACCCCAAGATCGCGGAGGAACCAGCGCGGAACGATCACCCTTATCCCCGAGACCTCCAACTCGATCTCAAGCTTTTTGTAGAGATCATCGATAACGGGAGCAAAATGCTCTTCAATGACTTTCCGCCGGTAGGAACCCTTGGCAGTCAACTCCCCTCGTTCGACGTCGAAGTCACGATCGAGAATGGCGAAGTTTACCACTCTCTCATAAGGCGCGACGTCATCGTTGACCGCGGTCACGATAGCTCGAAAGTATTCCCGAACCTGCTCCTCGCCGGCCGAGCCCCGGATGACCGGGTCCAATTGGTCGGGGACGATCAGCAGAACATTGTAGGCTCGTCCATCACCGACCAGAAAAGTGCGTTTAATGCCAGGAATATCCGTGAATCGTTGTTCAATACGACGTGGGGCAATCGTTTGCCCTTTGGCGTTCTTGTATATGTCCTTGATGCGGTCGACGATTTCAAAGTGACCGTTTGGCCGCAGCTCAAACAAATCGCCGGTTGGAAGCCAGTACTCGTCTCCATCGCCTGTTGTCGGCGTCGAGGACTCCTGATCCTCGTCGTCCTCCTTGTTCTCGTCTTCGTCCAGGTAACGCGCGATGTACGGACCGCTGATCATCAGTTCTCCCTGAGGCGATAAGCGGGTCCTGACGCCGGGAAGAGGAATGCCGACGCTGTTGTCAAAGTACTCACCGGGTGGAGTCATGGTGATTCCTCCCGTGGCTTCGGTCATCCCGAACCCACTGCACAGCGCGACGCCATGCCGGTTGAAGAAATGGAAAGTTTTCGGGTCGAGATAACCAGCGGCCGACAGCCCCCAACTGAGCCTTTCCCCGACAACTCGACGGAAAATCGCTTCCTGCTGTCCCACGCTGACCGCGCGACTCATCTTCTCGAGGCAGTGCTCCTTGATTTGGGTCCAACGAAATGGGATACCTATCAGTCCACTCGGCTGAATCTGCTTCAGGCGCGCTATCAGGGTCTCGGCAGACGGGTTCCCGGCGAACACATAAGTTCCTCGCCAGTAGATACTTCCCAGCAGCTCCAGGTATCGTCCAAAGGTATGATACAAGGGAAGATAACAAAGAAGCGTCTCTCCGTCGCCGACGCTCGGCAGAGCGGCGCCGCGGGCAAAGCGTTTGGTAACCAGGTTATACTCCGTAAAACAGATGCCCTTGGGTGTCCCCGTACTGCCTGATGTAAACATCACGGTCGCCGGATCGCAGAGGGAACGCCGCGGACGGCTGGCGAGAATCTGCCTTATCTCGTCTGCTCCCATGCGAGCGCATACCGCCCGCAAGAGGGTGTGCTCGCCGCTTGGCCGCTCGCGCCAGTCGCCGGTAAGAAACACTCGAAACGGCTTCTTGACGTGATCCTTCAACTGCGAGAGCCGATGGAGGTTGTCCTCACTGTCGGTGACCACGATGTTGATATCGAATCGATTAAAGATCCAGGCCAACGTCCGGCTGTCGAAGTGGACGCTCAGCGGAGTCACGAAAATGTCGTAGAAAAGGCAGGCCAAATCGCAACACGCGCTATCGACGCTGTTTTCAGACAGAACCGCAACTCGCGGCAGTTCATCCACCGCCCCGTAAAACACCGCTGCGATTGTCTCCAGTCTGCGGGCGATTCTCGCGTAAGACCAAAAATGCGCCTCCTGGTCCTCCTGTTCCTGAAAGAGTGGTCGATCCGGATGCTCTTCGACACGCTGCAGGAACATCTCCAGGAGCCCGAAGTCCGAATGCCTGATGACATCAAAAGTCGTCTGGGCCCAGCGGTATCGATGCTGACGGCTGGGGAGGCTGAGCAGAAACCGCGGGTGGGACGTAACCTCGAGGTAGAGATGCCAGTCCTCGCGGCTGACCCGGTCCATCTTACGAGCCACCTGGATAGCTTCCGTCACCTCGAGCACTTCTTCGGCAAGCTGGGGCGGGGGAATCTCACGGGGAATTCGCCATCGGGGCAACAGCTTCTCCAGCACCTGGGCCGGTTCTGTTATCGGAGTACTCACGAGCACTATTCTACCCGACGCGATACCAGCGGCCGGCTCGTTGTAGTACATTACGCCCTCAGATGGACCTCGGGGTCGTGATCGTCAACTGGAACAGCGGAGACTGCCTGGGCCGTTTGCTTGCCTCGCTCGAACCGTTGCTCCCCGAACTGCGGTCGGTGATCGTGGTCGACAACAATTCCGGCGATAGAAGCCAGGAACCCGCCGCCGGTCTTGATCCTGTCATTCTGCATCGGTTCTCATCCAACCGCGGATTTGCGGCTGCTGCCAACTTCGGGATTGAACAGGCGAAATCCCGGTTCATCCTCCTTCTCAATCCCGATGTCGAGATCCGGCCTCCGGCGATCCGACAACTGTACCGCCGGGCAGAGGCAATGCCCAGGCTGGCCATTGCCTGCGGGCGCCTCGTCAACCTCGACGGCAGCGGTCAGGAAGCCTTTCAACTTCGACCTCTTCCTCGTTTCTGGAGTGTCTTTTCTGATGCTCTGTTTTTCGATGAGATTTCGAGGATACTCTTCAGGCGCGCACGCACGTCTCCTCCACAATCGTTGCAGGCGCAGTTGGGAATCCCCGTGGAGCAGCCGGCTGCAGCATTCTGGCTTCTCCGTACCGAAGCCTGGGCAACACTGGGAGGATTTGACGAGTCGTTTTTCCCCGCCTGGTTCGAAGATGTTGATTTCTGTAAGCGACTCCGGGCGACCGATTGGGAGATTCGGTTTTTCCCTGACTTGGAATGTGTCCACCGGGGTGGAATTTCCCTTTCCGTCATGGACTATTCCGATTTCATCCGATGCTATTACGCTAACGAGCTCCGATACCTTAAAAAACATCATCCCGCGTGGTATCCCTTCCTCTGGTTGCCTGTCCAGTTGGGCAGCTGGATTCGAATTCTGATAGGGGGTAAATGAGCGAGACGATCTCGGTCAGTATCGTTACGTTCAACCACGAACGCTGGCTGTCCGCGTGCCTGGAATCCGTGCTGAACCAGTCCGCCAGGGTTCGAGTAACGGTCTTTGACAACGGTTCAACTGATGCAAGTCGCCAGATAGCCGAACGTTTTCCGGTTCGCCTGACAGTTTCAGAGCAAAACCTCGGATTCTGCGCCGCGCATAATCGGAACATTCGGGCAGATGATTCTCCCTATATCCTGATCCTGAATCCCGACGTCGTGCTCGATCCGTGCTTTATTGAGACGCTGCTGGGCGCTTTGAAGCAAGTGCCAGGTGCGGGAATGGCCGGCGGAAAGCTCTTGCGCTTCACTGCTGACGGCGCGCTCGCGACCAGGGACGGACGTCCCATACTGGACAGCACCGGAATTTACTTCACCCCAGCGCAGCGTCATTTTGACCGCGGAAGTGAAACTCCGGACCGCGGACAGTTTGACAAACGCCAGTTGGTCTTCGGCATTACCGGGGCGGCGGTCCTTTGTTCCAGGGAGATGCTGGAAGACGTACGTGTTGGCGACGATTTCTTTGACGAGGACTTTTTTGCCTATCGTGAGGATGCCGACTTGTCCTGGCGAGCTCAGCTTTACGGATGGAAGGCGGTCTACGAGCCGCAGGCGACCGCTTTACATCGACGTGCGGTCCTCCCATCAAATCGTCGGGCTGTGTCCGACTTAGTCAACTTCCACTCGGTCAAGAACCGATATCTGCTTCGGATCAAAAACATGGATTCCGCAGTCAGAAGGCGTTGTTTTCCCTACATGTGGCTGAGAGATGCGGGTATCGTAATGTATGCGCTTTTGAGAGAGCGCAGTTCGCTGGCGGCGTTCAAGGAAGTGCGAAGGCTGCGTCCGCGGTTTGAAAAGAAGCGCGAATTGATCCAGTCTCGCCGCCGGGTTGCACCGCAAGATATCGCCCGTTGGTTTGCTTTCAGCCCCGTGAGTTACGACCTGACCGGGGGTGGATATTAGGTGCTTTACTTTCAGTCCTTTGCAGGAGCGCATAAGGCGCTCTTGGGGCCACTTTACCCCCTTTCTGATGCCACTTTAGGCGATTCCGTATTTTCGTCAGACTTCGAGCGCGTCCAGACCTGTTGTCCTGCTCCCTGACCACCATCAGGCCGGTGCTGGTCGCATCAGAGGTCCGTCAG
>DAOTAI010000295.1:5651-6528 GCA_035593865.1 Acidobacteriota bacterium | reverse complement strand
GTGTCCGAAGCGGGGATTGCAAAAACTCCACGACCGGAATGGTCGCCGCCTCGATGGGAAGAGACCGAGAACGGATCAAGGTTTGTTCCGGGCCAGTGGGTGGTCGCCTACTGAAGGATTGTTAACGTAATCGGCTCACATTCGTTTCTCGAGCGATCCAGGGGCCAGGCTTACTGATTTTTGGCGGCGTCTAGTTCCAGTATTCGCGTGTTGACCACGGCGATTTCGACACGACGGTTTTTCGCTCGGGCCTCGGGATCGTTCCCCTGGACGCGAGGCCGGCTTTTGCCGAAGCCTTCCGTGGAAATAATGGCGGGATCTACGCCGGCTTCGACGAGATAGTCTCGTACCGCCTGGGCGCGCCGTTGCGAGAGCGCCAGGTTGTACTCGTCGGTTCCGATATCGTCCGTATGGCCGTATACGTCGATTCGGTAGTCCGAGGATGTCAGCAGGATTCCGGCTATGCGGCTGAGAAGTTCTCGGTTCTCGGGCTTGAGTTCCGCTTTGTCGAAGTCAAACTTGATGGACTCGCCTCCGAGGCTCATGACCAGGCCAAGAGCGGTCCTCCTCGTCTCTACAATGCGGCTCAAGGCCTTCTCAAGGCGATCGAGTTCGGCTGCCTGTTGGCGCCGGATTTCTTCCGCTTCCTGGCGAAGCGATGCCAGTTCGCTCTCAGCCGTCTGGGCCGTCGCCTCGGCTCTCATTTTTTCGAGTTCTGCCTGTTTGCGTGCCTGGCTGGCCTTAAGGGCGTTTTCCTCGGCCTGGGAAGCACGCAGCCTGGCCGCACTTGACTCCCGGCTGGCCTCCTCGCTTTTCTGGACGGCTGTTTTCGTATCCTCCGCGATGCGAGTCAGCTGCGCCTCCATTCTCGAAAGTC
>DAOTAI010000295.1:381-5641 GCA_035593865.1 Acidobacteriota bacterium | reverse complement strand
CGAAAGTCGATTGAAAACCAGAAGACCAAAAAGCACGATGCCGACAAAAGCGGCAACTGACAAGACCGTCGCGAGCCTGGAGCGGCCGGCGTTCCCTTCGGATCTTTCCGGTTTTGCATCGTTCGGAGTCATCACTGGCATTCCTTTCGTAATTCCAGGCAGCACAGGTTAAGCCCAGGCGACGACTGCCTCATACCAAGAGGATGGGGCGGGCCCAAGCGTTAAACCTGTTCGCCGCCGTTCGTAGTCCGCGACTCATTGTAGCAGACCGCCGAAATTCCGTGGGTAAGGGAGGGGTGGACGCAGTCACGCACGTAGACCGGCCACCGCCAACCAGCCAATCAGACTCGATTCTCAGCAACGGCTCTGCCATAATCGCCCCTCATGAAGGCTAAGACGAGTTTCCTGATTCTGGCTTTGACAGTCACACTGTTTGCTCAACCTGCAGATGTCGCGTTCCGGCGAATGCAGGCAAGCAAGACCCAGACAATGGCGGCTCTCGAGCGCCAGGCGCGAGCGATAACCGAGGCGTCCTCTCGAGAAATCCAGACGCGACAGTCATGGGAGGCCGTCAAGGAAAAGCGCCTGGAAGAAATGCGCGACATGCTGGGACTTCTACCCTGGCCCGAGCGTTCTCCGCTGAACATCCGGATCACGGGTACACTCGAGCAACCGGGCTACACAATTGAAAAAATCGTCTTTGAAAGCCTGCCCCGGTTTTACGTCACTGGCAATCTGTACATTCCGAAGAAACGCGAAGGCAGGGTGCCGGCAATCGTGTATGTCTGCGGACATGCTTACTCTCCGTACGGGAGCAAAGCCAAGTACCAGCGCCATGGCATCTCCTTTGCCAAGAACGGGTATGTGGCTTTCATCCTCGATGCGATCCAGCTGGCCGAGCCTTTCGCTCTCCATCATGGCGTCTCACGACAGGAGATGTACCACTGGTATTCGCGAGCCTACACACCCGCCGGAGTAGAAGTTTGGAACGCCATGAGGGCCATTGACTATCTGGAAACCCGGCCGGAAGTTGATCCCGATCGAATCGGCATGACCGGGCGCTCCGGCGGCGCAGCCATGACCTGGTTTACCGCGGCAGTGGATCCCCGGGTTAAAGTTGCGGTTCCGGTGATGGGAATCAGCACATACGCCGCCAACGTGGCCGAGGACACGCAGAAACTGCACTGCGATTGCATGTTTGTCATCAACTTCTGTCGCCACGACATGCTGCACCAGGGGGCACTGATTGCTCCACGCCCGCTGCTCATGGCGCATGGCCGGAAGGACAGGCTCTTCCCGGTGCCTGGTTACGAAGATTTCGAGAGAAAAATCGGCGCTCTTTACTCGGCTTACGGGGCCGGGGAGAAGTTCAAGAACATAGTCGTCGACACCGCTCATCAGGATTCTGACTTCCTGCGAGAACAGGCCGTGCGCTGGTTTGACCGGTACCTCATGGGGGTTCCTGACCGCGCCCTCGACATGTCGTATGTGGACGCCCCAGAATCGGACCTGGCGGTTTTCCCGGACGGGCCTCCCGCAGATGCGGTCAATCCCCGGATTCATGAAACGTTTCTGAAGACCCCCGAGTTTCGCCCCGGATCCGGCCTTGACCAATGGGAGCAGCGCAAGAGCCGGCTCCTGAAGGTGCTCAAGGAAAAGGTCTTTCCTGGATTTCCAGACCGGATGAATGACACAGAGGCGACCGGCGTCCCAAGACTGCAGATCGGTGAAAACACCGACGGCGGGTTTCGCGAAGTGGTGTTCCGTTCCGAGCCGGAAGTGGAAATCCACGGGCTGCTTTCGAAGCTCGAGAGAACCGGAGAACGTCTTCCCGCACTGCTCTATATCGCGTCTCCCGGAGATGATCCACAGCCATTGGGGCAATTTCTGCATGACCGCCGCGGAGAACAGGCGGTTCAACTTGTCGTCTATCCTCGTGGAATCGGTCCTTTCTCCTGGGAAAAGGGCTTTTGGAAATCGGTCTTGAGAAACGCGATGCACGTCGGTCAGACGGTCGATTCCCTTCGGTTATGGGATGTGCTGCGCGCGCTCGAGGTGCTGCGAGCCGACGAGAACGTGGACCGGAATCGCATTACCATTGCGGGCGCGGGCAACTCCGGTGTGCTTGGCCTTTACGCGGCACTTCTCGACCCGGGGATCTCGCAGGTGGCACTCGTGAATCCCCCGAGCAGCCACACCGAAGGCCCTATCTTCCTTGGCATACTTCGCTACCTGGACCTCCCCGAGGCTGCCGCTTTAGCAGCGCCTCGCAGGGTGGCTTTCTATGATCGAATGCCTCAGGCCTACGAAAAGGCTCGGACCGTCTATCGTTTCTACGGAAAAGAAGATTATTTGTCCGAGACGCTCGACTTGTCGGCCTTCGTGCAGGGCCGATACGAGCCAAATTTCGTAAGCGGTTTGTGAGAATTCCCCAGGATCAAGAGACGGCCCAGTACGCTAGATTGACTCATCACGAGCTGCGATAGAATGAGAACCACGCGTTGACGAGACTCGTTGCGTTCGAGTCACGTTCTTCACACTGGGCCGGCGGCCGCGTAACCGTCGATTTCTCGGGAGGGATTAGATGGAAACGAAATCCTGGGTTGGATTTAGTCTCTTGAAGATCGCCGCCATCTACATGATGGCGGGCCTGATTCTCGGTATGGTGATAGGGATAACTCAATCCTTTTCCTTTGTCAGCGTTCATGCACACGTCGGACTTCTCGGCTGGCTCACCATGGCGGTAACAGGGCTGGTTTACCTGGCGGCGCCGCGCTGCGACGGTAACCGGCTGTCGAAGCTCCATTTCTGGCTGCATAACCTGGCTCTGCCGGTAATGTTGTTCGGTTTAATCTGGAGCCAATACAGTACCAGCCCTGGAATAGAGGCGATCATTGGAATCAGCTCCGTCTTGGTTACCCTCGCCTTGCTCCTCTTCACCATCAACCTCTTCGTCAACTGCAAGCGAGCGTCGCTTCAATAGCGGTCCAGATAGCGGCGCCGGGCGCTAAGTCGGGCGTCCAGAGACCATCGCCCGGCGCCGGTGATGAGCAGAAACAGGGAACCCAGCAGCATACAGAAATCGGTGCGGGCTTCATGGGCCATTCCCCAGAAACCGCCGTACGCGGTTTGCCTGAGGCTGAATCCCCAGAAACCGTAACCAAGCAAGATCGGTATCTTTGTAGAGATGACGGCCACAATCATGTTGATGATGAGCGGCACTGCCGCTAATCGGGTCACCAAGCCGACGATAAGCAGCAGTCCGCATATGATTTCTACAACCCCGACAAACGGGGCCATCACCTCTGGAAACGGGATGCCGATCTTCGCAAAGCGCCCCGCACCGACCTGATCAGCAAACAGGAACTTTTGGAGGCCCTCAGACAAAAACACGGCACCGACCATCAGCCGAATCAAAATAACAGCCGCGGGCGCCTCCACCTTCGTGGTCCCTCCAAGAAACATTCGTTCGTAGCTCACGGTTCAACCTCCTCGTGGCTGTCCGACGCCCGCCACCGCCATAATTCCAAGGCTTGCCGTCAGGGAGCATTCCTCAGGTACCTGAGCAGCTCGCTGTCCGTGGTGAGGATAAGCACGCTCTTCGGATCAACAGTTCGTTCGTAAGTTTCCATGCTCTTCATAAAAGCGTAGAAGCCCGCATCCCGACTGTAGGCTTCAGCGTAAATCTCGGCAGCCTCTGCGTCCGCTTTTCCGCGTAACTCCTGGGCAGTCCGGTACGCTTCCGACTGGATTTTTTGCAGCTCGCGTTCGCGTTCGCCGCGAATCCGGGCGGCCTCTCCTTCACCCTCCGACCTGTAACGTTGAGCAACCCGGTTGCGCTCGGCGATCATTCGCGCGAAGACATCCTTCTGGACCTCTTCAACATAGTTTATCCGCTTCAGACGAAAGTCCATCAATTCAATCCCCAGTCCGGACGCTCTCTCCGACGCCCTCTGAAGAATTTCTTTGGTTATGCTCTCTCGCCCGGTCTCGATCCGCTCCAGAATGCTCGTCTCCTCCTCGGACTCCGCCTCAGGCTGCTCGGGCGTTCGGTTGGTGCTGCGCACTACCTCCACGAGGTTATGGCGAGCTACGGCATTACGGGTCTCACCATCAAGGATATCGTCGAGCCGCGACTGGGCGCCACGTTCGTCGCGAAGTCTCTGGAAAAACCTGAGCGGATCGGTAATACGCCAACGCGCATAAGTATCGACCCAAATAAAGCGTTTGTCTTTTGTAGGTACCTGGTTGGGATCCCCGTTCCATTCAAGAAACCGCTTGTCGAAGTAGTTGGCTTTCTGAACGAACGGCACTTTGAAGTGCAGCCCGGGGGAAGTGATCGGATCTCCTACCGGTTCTCCGAACTGTGTGATGATAACTTGCTCCGCTTCACCGACGGTGTATGTGGCGCTGCTCAACAGAATGAGGAGGGCGAGGGCAGCCGCCAATTGATAAAAGGGTTTCCCAATCATCTTCCTGATCATCGTGACACCTCCTTTTCCCGGCTGATCTGGCTCTGCAGGTGGTCCAACGAAAGCAACGGCAGGATTCCTTTTGCGTCCTTGTCAACGAAGACTTTTCCGCCAGCCTTGGGGAGCACGTTCTGCATCGTCTCCAGATACAGGCGCTGCCGCGTGACCTGGGGAGCCCGTCGGTAAGCATCGTAAAGCGCTTTAAATCGGGCCGCGTCCCCTTGGCTCCGGTTAACCCTGTCCAGGGCATATCCTTCCGCCTGAAGAACCGTCTGCTCCGCTTCGCCCCTCGCTCGCGGAATCACCTGGTTGTATAAAGCACGGGCTTCGTTTATCAAACGATCGCGCTGCTGTTGAGCCTGGTTGACCGCATCCCAGGAAGGCTTCACAGGATCAGGCGGATTGACGTCCTGCAGGACTACCTGATCGACGGTGATACCCGTTTCATACTGCTCGGCCAGGTGTTGCAACTTCTCCTGCACTGCCGTTTCAATACCCTGGCGGCCCACTGTCAGCACTTCAGTAACGGTTCGGTCGCCCACCACTTCACGCATAACCGCTTCGTTCATGAAGCGGAAGGTGTCCTCGACGTTTCGAACCTTGAAAAGGTAACGATAGGGGTCGGCGACCCGATATTGTACGATCCATTCCACCACGGCGACGTTTAGATCACCAGTCAGCATCACGGATTCCTCGGGCATCGCGTGATAGTTAGTGCGACTGGGAGATTCGATCGAGCGGAATCCGAATTCCTGCTTCAACTGCCGCTGAACCGGTACCTTCTCTAC
>DAOTAI010000295.1:0-371 GCA_035593865.1 Acidobacteriota bacterium | reverse complement strand
GCCCGAACCGCGTGACCACCCCGACCTCCTCAGGCTGAATCTGGTAGACCGTCATAAGCAAAAGGATCAGGACTGCCAGCACCGCCGCGCCCGTATAAAGGTATTGAGTGGGGAGCCTGATTTGAGTGAAACGATCAAGATCGATTTGGACACCGCGGTCAAACACATTTCTGCTCATTGTTTCCTCCAATGGCCGCAAGAGTAACACAGTAGTCTCAATACTGACGTCTCGATCCCGAACAGAAGAGCGAGCGAGATTCGCCGTGCCATTTCCTGCTAGACACAGTCGGGCTTTTCGTACTTTACTCTTAGCTCCGTCTAGCCCGGATTTCTCACACACTTAATGAAAAAAGGGCCGCCTTTTGTGGTAT
>DAOTAI010000294.1:0-6536 GCA_035593865.1 Acidobacteriota bacterium | reverse complement strand
GGTGGGTTTCGAAGGAGGGCGCGTTAGCGCCCGGATGAAACCCACCGCCCCGGAGCGCTCTCGAACGCAGGCGACATGGCAGCCTGGCGCCGTGGCTACGTCGGAGACCCGCCGATTTTTTCACAGCCCCTCACCCCGTGTTTCGCAGACCGGCGGCGATCCCGTTGATGGTGGCGCCTAGGGCGAAGTCCAAGGCCTCGCTTCGCTCTCCCTGGCGCTTTCGCCGAAGCAGTTCAACCTGTACCAGGCTCAGCGGATCGACGTAGGGGTTGCGCAGACGAATGGAGCGAGCCAGTACCGGCGTATTCTCCAGCAGCTCCTTCTGCGCCGTAACAGTAAGGATCGTGTCGACGGTCCTTAGGTACTCTTCTTGAATAAAACCGAACACTCGGTCGCGCAAGGCTGAGTCGGTTACCAAGCCGGCATAAATACGGGCGATGCCCAGATCGGCTTTAGCCAAAGCGATTTCGGCGTTGCCGATCAGGTCTTGGAAAAGCGGGAAGTGGGCGAACATCTGGCGAAGCAACCCATGATTTTCGGGCCTGAGCGACAGAAAGTGGTCCAGCGCATACCCGAGTCCGAACCAGCCTGGGAGGACATGCCGGCTCTGCATCCAGCCGAACACCCAGGGGATCGCCCGCAGGTGTTCCAAGTCCCTCAACTGGTTGCGGCGCGCCGGCCGGGAACCGATCTTGGCGTGCTCCATCTCGAGGACCGGCGTGGCCTGCTCAAAATAGGGGAGAATATCCGGGTTTTCTGCAATCTTTTGCCGATAGAAGGTATAAGCGAAATCCGAGAGCGTCTGCATGGCATCCTCCCAGGCTGGCTCACACAAAGCCGGTTCCCAGGCGGGTCCTGAGAGTGCCTCAAGCGCGGCGGCGACCATAAGTTCAAGGTTTCTCTCGGCAAGCACGGCGTCCGAATACTTCCAGTTGAGAACTTCTCCCTGCTCTGTGATCTTGATGCTACCGGTGAACGAACCGGGAGGCTGAGCAATGATTGCCCGATGGGTCGGTCCACCCCCCCGGCCGACGGTTCCTCCTCGACCGTGAAACAGTCGCAACGTGATGCCCAGATCGGCGGCTGCCTGGTGAAGACCCCGATGAGCCTTGTAGATCTCCCAGGTGCTGGTAACCATACCCCCATCTTTATTCGAATCGGAGTAGCCAAGCATGACTTCCTGGCGGCGGTCCCAGGAATCCAGCAAGCGCGAGTATTCCGAGTCGGACCAGAGGGACCGGCAGATATCGGGAGCATTTCGCAGGTCTTCAATCGACTCGAATAAGGGCACCGGCATGAGTCCCGGGTCGTCCGCCTTGCCGGCCACTTCAACGCCGCAGGCACGGGCAAGCCAGACCACAGCCAGGACATCCCCGGCCGACCGGCAGCCGCTGATTACATAGGTTCTAATCGCTTCCGGAGGATAGATCTTTTTCAGCCTGGCGACTTCGCGGAGAGTGTCGAGAAGCTTGAGAGTAGACAAAGAGGGTCTGGGAGGCAGCTTTCCGCGAGATGTCCCGGCGCCCGCCTCAAGTTCGGCCACCGCTGTCGCGTGCACAGCAGCGTGCTCCCGGATGTCGAGATTATGCAGGTGCAGCCCGTAAGTGCGAACCTGGCACAGGAGGGGGGTTATCAGGAGATCGGCCACGCGGCGGCCGCGATTCTCGACGAGACTTGACTCAACGAGTTCCAAATCGGCGAGCAATTCCCCGGCCGAGTGGTAGGCAGCCGGGTGATTCCCATCCTTGGCAGTCGACTCCAGACGTTTTGCCACGAGCCATAGATAGATGCGATACGGCTCGTTGTCCGGGGGCCGATCGGTCTTGTCCAGCGGAAGGCTCGCCATACGTGCGAGTGATCGTAGGAGTTTATCGGAGACCGGCACCTGGTAAACCGACGCCGTAATTCGGTCACAGAGTTCATTGACTTTTCGCAGGTAGAGATCAAGGATGACCTCTCTTGCTAATCGCAGAGCCTGCCTCGTGCTTTTGTGATCGACATACGGATTGCCGTCTCGATCCCCGCCGATCCAGGAGCCAAAACGCACCTGGAAGGGCAGTTCCTTGACCGGACGTTCCGGAAACACTTCCTTGTATTCGCCAAGCAGGGTCTCGTACAAATTTGACAGCGACTCGAAGAGGGGATTTCTGAAGTAGTCGATCCCCATCCGGATTTCGTCGGAAACGGTAGGGCGTCTTCGCCGCACTTCGTCTGTTTGCCAAAGGGCGGTAATCGCGGCGCCGATCAGGGCTTCCAGGCGCCGCGCCTCTTCAGCGGAGAGCGGAACTCGGTCAAGCCTTTCGAGCGCTTCGGCAATACGTTGCCGCTTGACCAGAACGATTCGCCTGGCGATCTCTGTAGGATGAGCGGTGAAAACCGGAATGATTTCGATTTGGGCCAGCCACTGGAGAACCTGGTCGCCGGTAACTCCAGCGTCTTTCATTCGGAGCAGGGTCCCTTTGAAAGAACCCGGCAAAGGACGGTGGCCGGGATGCACCTGGGCAGCCCGGCGGCGTCGTTTGCGGTGGTTGGTCTCGGCAAGATTGGTCAGCTCGAAGTAGATGGAGAAAGCCTTTGCCATTCGATAGGCTTCCTGCACGGACAGCCGGGAAATCCACTTCTCGGTGACTTCAGCCAAGCCTTGTACACCGTTAACAATCGCCACTCCTGGTCTCGCACCATGCTTTTCCCGTCTTTCCACGGCCCATTGTCGGAGTCTTTCGACTGGTTCGTACAACTCCCGGCCGCCCTGTTCTACCAGGACCTCTCCCAGGAGTCGGCCCAGTGATCGGACATCTCGGCGAAGCGGCATTTCCTTCTCGGGGCTGCGATGGCTGATCAGCTCGGCCAGTCTGGCGGCCTGATCCTCGACGCTCCACAGGGGTCTTGGGTCACTCATTTCAGGTGTCTTTCCAGGCGACGGGTAAAAAAAGTTCTGAATGGATTTTGATCGATCCTGGGAAACCTGTAAATCCTTTCCAAATTGTTTTACAGTACACGCCCATGACATGGACTCAGAATTACGATCCTTTAGGCTTCTGGCCTTTGTCGACGCTGATTTCGGCTCTCCCTGTCCTGACGCTCTTTTTCGTACTGGTCGTACTGCGAAAGAAGGTCTGGATTTCGGCGTTGAGTGGCATGCTGGTCGCTTATCTGCTCGCGGCCGTGGTCTTCGGCATGCCCTTTTCACTGATTGGCTATTCCTCGCTCCTCGGGTTCGTTTTCGGAGTCTTGCGAATCGCCTGGATCATTGTGGCATCCATTTTCCTATACAACGTAGCTGTGGAAACCGGTCAATTCCAGGTCATGAAGGACTCGATCGCCAATCTATCAGCCGACATGCGGGTGCAGGCGATTCTGATCGCTTTCTGTTTTGGCGCCTTTCTCGAAGGGACGGGTGGCGGGGGAGCCCCTGTGGCAATCGCTGGCGCCTTCTTAATAGGTCTGGGCTTTCCTCCGTTTCAGGCCGCGACGATCTGTCTTCTGGCCAACACTGCGCCTGTGGCCTGGGGTGGTGTAGGTAACCCGATACGCGTGCTAACTGGCGTCACAGGCCTGCCTGAGTTGGAACTGAGTGCCATGGTGGGGCGAATCCTGCCTCCCTTCTCACTCATTCTTCCGCTGTGGCTTGTCCGAAGCATGGTGAACTGGAAACAGACTTTCGAAGTTCTTCCGGCTCTTTTTGTGGCTGGTCTGTCTTTTGCCGGCATGCAATTCTTTTGGTCGAACTATATGGAGAATAGCCTGGTGGACATCGTCGCGGCCATTTTTTCGCTGCTCGTCATGGTGGCCTTTTTGAAAGTATGGCGTCCCGGCACCGTCCTGGAGGTCGAAAACAAGGCGCGGATCCGTCGGGAGACGCCCAATTACACGGTGTGGCAGGTGTTGAAGGGTTGGTCGCCGTTCATCATTGCGTCGATCCTGATCTTCATTTTCGGTCACCCCTCCTTTAACAAGTACCTGAGATTTGATTTCCTGACGTTCCCCCTGAATGGTCTTCACAATGTAGTGCTGCGGGTGCCCCCGGTGGTTCCAGAACCTACGCCGGAGGGGGCTATTATGGATCTGAACGCCCTGGCGTTGCCTGGCACGGCGGTATTTGCCGGGGCCTTTCTGGCGATGCCGTTTCTTGGCGTGTCATTCAGACGAGGTTTTGTCCTGCTCGGCCGGACGTTCCGACAACTTATTCCTTCATTGCTTGCCATCAGCTTCATGGTGGGACTCGCTTTTGTCACGCGCTATTCGGGTATGGACACGGTCCTCGGCCTGAGCCTGACACGAACAGGTTGGGTATACCCGTTCTTCGGGACACTGCTCGGCTGGCTCGGGGTGGCATTGACCGGGACCGACGCTGGTTCGAACGCCTTGTTCGGTAATTTGCAGAAAGTCACGGCGGAGCAGTTGAACATCAGTCCTCTGTTGATGGCGTCGGCCAACAGCGCCGGTGGGGTCATGGGGAAAATGATTGACGCTCAGAGCATTGTGGTTTCGAGTACCGCGACTCAGCAGGTCGGCAAAGAGGCGGAGATCTTCAAGGCTGTTTTGAAGCATAGCATTGTTCTTGCTGCCCTGGTGGGACTTCTGGTGATGGTTTACGCTTACCTGACCCCCTGGGTTGTCCCGACGACACCGTAGGTTGGCCCACGGTTTCTGCGGTAAGGTAGGTTAAGGAACTGCAATTTCGTAATGGTTGAACACAAACCTCAGCTTGTCAGAGGACTCGGCCTTGCCGCAGCCTCCAGTATCGTCGTAGGTACCGTCATCGGGACCGGCATCTTCCTGGTAACCTCCTCGATGCTGGCCGCGGTAAAGTCCCCCTGGGTGCTGATCCTGGTCTGGATTGCAGGCGCGCTGCTGTCACTGTTTGGCGCACTTACCTACGCAGAACTGGGCGCGATGTTGCCGGAAGCGGGCGGTGAATTCGTCTTTCTTCGGCGCAGCTACGGGAAGCTTCCCGCCTACCTGTATGGCTGGACCCTGTTTTCAGTGGCAAAGCCAGGCTCGATTGCGGCGCAGGCGACCGGGTTCGCGCTTTTTGTTACCGTGTTATTCCCCTCGTTGGACGTCACTTGGCAGCAATTCGTCTTTCATCCGGGTGGTGGTCGCGAGTTCATCCTAAGAATCGGCGGCATCCAGGCTATTGCCGTTACTATGGTGCTATTGCTTTCCGCGGCTAATGCCCGCGGAGTCAAGATAGGCGGTGGAATCCAGACTGTCTTCACCGTCTGTAAAGTTGGCGGAATACTAGCCCTGGTGGCCCTGGGTTTTGGACTGGGCAAAGGGGACTGGGGACATTTTGAGGAGCGAGCGATCGGAAATATCGGGTCCAGTGCCTGGGCGCTGTTTGGGGTTGCCCTGATCCAGGCGCTTTGGGCATATGATGGCTGGAATAACCTCCCGATGGTGGCCGGAGAAGTAAAGCAGCCCCAGAAAAACGTACCGCGGGCACTGATTGTGGGCATGATGCTGGTTGGCGGCCTGTACATCGTCACCAACGTTGCTTATGTTTATGTTCTTGCGCCGGACCAGATTGCCGCGTCAACGCGCGTGGCCTCGTCCGTGGCGTCGGAACTGCTCGGTCAGTCAGGAGCGAACTTCATTGCCCTGGTTGCCGCCATTTCGACTTTTGCGAGCCTTAACGGATCCATTCTGACTGGTTCGCGCGTCCCTTACGCCGCAGCCAGAGACGGTCTGCTCTTTCGACCGCTGGCCCGGATTCATCCGCGGTGGCTGACCCCGCACATCTCAATAGCCGTGCAGGCCTCCTTCGCAATCGCGCTGGTTTTTTCGGGAACCTTCAGCGAGATCATCACCTACGTGATCTTCTCCGAATGGGTTTTCTACGCCCTGGTCACCAGCGGGGTGTTCCTCCTGCGAAGGCGCGAACCGGATCTTCCGCGTCCTTACCGCACCTGGGGATATCCCTGGGTCCCGGCTGGTTTCGTGATCTGCTCGCTCCTCTTGCTGGTCAACATCCTGATCGAGCAACCGATGCAGTCTGGTTTTGGGCTGCTGATCATCGTGTCGGGCCTCTTGTTCTACCCGATGTTCCGAAAAAGGAACGCAACTCAAGAGGCATAGTTGCAAGAAACGCCCCCAGCCTCATCTTTCGGCCGTCGTCTCGAGGAACGGCTGCCATTTCTCGGCAGGAGGCGGCTCGGTCAGCAGGGTGACGGCTATCAGGCTGAGAACCGATGCGAGCAGGGCCGGGTAAATGGCGTCCAGCCACTCGATACCCGCCAGGTTCCAGCCGACGGTAACGGCTGTTCCAACGAGAATGGAACAGACAGCTCCTGGAGCATTTGCCCGTTTCCAGAAAAAGACCGCCAGGACCGAAGGCGTGACCGCCGCACCATAGACCGTGTAGGCGTAAAGAGCGGCTTTCAGAATCGACTCGAAGTGGCTGGCCTGCAGAAGGGCAAATATGCCCAGAAGCACTACGATGATTCTCGAAACTATCAGGCTGCGGCGTTCGCTGGCATTCGGATCAATAAAACGCTCGTAAACATCGTGAATCAGAATGGAAGCCGGCGAAA